>JAICRQ010000595.1 GCA_025966435.1 Anaerolineales bacterium
ATTTTCGGGCTCGATACGTATCTCGCGCGCCGTCTTTGCCCAGAGTAGCACTTCATTGCGGCGATACCGGCGGTGACCACCCGAGGTGCGATGTGTGGGCAGAACGCCTTTATCAGACCATAACCGGACGGTGCTTGGATGCACGCCCAGTAATTTTGCTGCATCACTGAGAGAAAGCCAGTCGTCCATGGTTACTCCGCTGCGATCGCCGCCTTCTCCGCAAAGGATGGTTCTTCCACACCTTTTTTAAAAGCGCTGATGTCGATGCGATAGAGCATGATCGTGGCAACAACCAGCATGAGAGCTTCAATGCTGAACACAACAAGATACCCACTTAGCGCATTGCTCGTTAACTGTGTTACCACATCGCGTATCACGCCGCCGAGAATCGATCCCGTTAAACGCGAGAGCGCATTCGAGAATCCCCATGCCCCGATGTAAAGCCCCACCATCCCGGGGATCGTGAGGTCGAACATGAGCGAGAGGTTCGAGACCGTGGAAAGACCGGTGCCAATACCCAGAAGTGTCACACCTGTGTAAAACACGGTTTTGTTCAGCAAGATACCGCTCACAACAATGACAATGAACCCGAGCAGCGCGCCGGTGTTTCCCAGTTGTGCAACCAGCCGTTTGGACGCGCGTCCTTCCAGCGCCCCGGCAACGAGGATCGCCAGCAAGACAAAGGTCCCCCAAAGGGACGTGATGCGCGTGGTCTGTGTCACGGTCATGCCGAAGGCTTCGGCGCCGAATGGTTCCAGCAGGACGTCCTGCCCAAGGATGGCGGCGAGGAGTAAAAGCAGGTAAATAAAGAAGACGCGCGCAACCGGGTTCGCCGTGATGGCAGATGTCATTTGCTTAACGGTATAGGCTTCGGATGCGCTCTGAGAGAGTCGATTTGAGCGCGGCTCGAGTTTGATGAGCCCAAGCAACCCGAGGAATAAGGCAAAGGCTGCGACCACGCCGAAAGCACGGATTAATGCTTCAGGCGTATAAGGATCCACCATCCGGCTGAGTCCAATAGCGGTCACGATGATCGAAGCGATCATCATGAACCACATGGTCGCGATCGTTTTGCCGCGTTCGTTTTCACCGGATAGCTCAGAAGCCAGGGAGAGATACGAGACTGCCGAGAGGTTGTATCCCATCCCCCAGGCACCAAAGGCAAGGATGCCCGCGAGTAATCCCAGCAGGAAATTCTCTGCCATCAGGAATGCGACCTGCGGTGAGACGATGACCCCAATCACACAAAGAATGAGCCCTACAAGAATATAGGGTGTGCGTCGAAAACCAAAAATCGGATGCCGGTCGGAGTACGAACCAATGGCAACCTGAATGGGAGAGAACAGATAGGGAAGCGATGCCAGGATCGCGACCACAGTCGCGGAGATGGCAAGCTCCTTGATCATCACGCGATTGAGCGTGCTGTTGATCGGGACAAGCGTCATCGCGACCGCGACGTGGATGAGACCCAACTGGAAACGTTTGCGGAACATAATTATGTGTTAAGAGCCTGAAGGGCGTATCATGACGCCCTCAATAAGTTAACTGTAATTTTAGGCAGAATTTTCAGAAGTGCAATATAGATTTATATAGATTCTTACTAGAAGGGAATAAGTTCAGGCTTCGGAAAAGATCGTAAGGGGATGCTCTGCACTGATAAATGTCCGCACCCGTGTCCCGGCGGGCAGAATCCGTGTATGGTCGGTGAAGGAGTGTAGGGTCTGACCAGAGTCCAGCCGCAGGCGGTACAGGTTGAATGCGCCTCGGAAGAAGCGTTCGAGGATCACACTGTTGCCGCTGCCATCCACTTGGAAGTCAATATCGTCGGCGCGCAAGGCAATCTCTACGAGCGTAGATACAGGCAGGTCCACCATCTGTTTCAAAAGACCAATTTCCGTTTGGATCCCCGTTGGTGTGACTTTTCCTCTCAGAAAGTCGCTGTCACCCATGAACTCCGCTACAAAGTAAGTATTTGATAAATGAAAAATTTCCTCGGGAGTGCCAATCTGTTCGAGACGTCCGTTTTGCAGGACGGCAAGCCTGTCCCCCATATAAAGCGCTTCATCCTGATCATGCGTGACAAAGATCACCGTTGCTCGCATGGACTTAAGGGTGCGCCGCACATGCTCGCGCATCTCCATCCTCAGGTCGGCGTCTAGGCTGCTGAAGGGCTCATCCATCAG
>JAICRQ010000584.1 GCA_025966435.1 Anaerolineales bacterium
TATGTGAAATTACGTAGTTTCTAATAGGTAAGCTTGGGCTGCGGCTAGTTTTGCTACAGCAATACGGTAGGGCGAACAGCTGACATAGTCCAAACCGATTCGATGGCAAAAATGGATCGACTTAGGATCACCACCATGTTCCCCGCATATTCCTATTTCAAGGTTTTTGCGTGCTCTTCGCCCTTTCCCGACGGCAATCTTCATCAACGCCCCGACACCCTCCTGATCCACGGTGACAAAGGGATCTTCCGGCAGAAGGCCATCAAGCACATAGGTGGGCAAAAATTTCCCGGCATCGTCACGTGAAAGGCCTAGGCAGGTCTGTGTAAGATCATTGGTGCCAAAAGAAAAAAATTCCGCTTCCTGTGCGATCTCGTCCGCCACCAAGCATGCCCGCGGCAACTCAATCATAGTTCCTATCAGAAAGCGGACTTTGACGCCGTAGACCTTCATCGTTTCCTCGGCGACCGTCTGAACGATGTTCTTTTGGGCCGAGAATTCTTCGCGTGATCCGACAAGCGGGATCATTACCTCAGGAAAAGGTTTCTTTCCTTCTTGACGTAATTCGCACGCTGCTTCGAATATCGCGCGGGCTTGCATTTCCGTGATCTCAGGATATGAAATTCCCAATCGGCAGCCCCGATGCCCGAGCATGGGATTAAACTCTTGAAGGACTTTGACCTTGTCTCGTAGAGCTTCCAGCGGCACGCTCATAACATGCGCCAACTCAGCAATTTCTTCCTCTCGGCTAGGTAGAAATTCATGGAGTGGCGGGTCGAGTGTCCGAATAGCGACAGGCAACTCTCCCATGATTTCCAAGATTGCTTTAAAATCCTGCTTTTGCATGGGCAAAAGCTTAGCCAATGCCCTTCGGCGTCCGGCTTCATCATCCGCCAGGATCATCTCGCGCACGGCTTGAATCCGATCACCCTGAAAAAACATGTGCTCGGTTCGGCACAAGCCAATACCTTCAGCTCCGAAAGCCCGCGCAACCTCGGCTTGATCCGGCTGGTCGGTATTGGTTCGCACGCCCAACCTGCGAATTTCGTCTGCCCACTTCATAAGCTTTGCGTACTGGCGGTACAAAGAAGATTTGCTAGGAGACAACGTCTTTTCCAAGAGCACTTGAAGAACTTCCGATGGACGCGTTTGAACTTCACCTCTGATGACTTCGCCAGTGCTGCCATCAACCGAAATCCAATCTCCTTCCTTTAGAACTGTTCCATTTACTCGCATCACTCGCGCCGCATAATCAATGTGCAGAGCTTCGCAACCAGCAACGCATACTTTGCCCATCTGACGTGCCACTAAGGCGGCGTGCGATGTCATACCACCTCGAGCAGTCAAAATTCCCTCCGCCGCCTCCATGCCTCGTATGTCATCGGGGCTTGTTTCAATCCGGCAGAGTACGATGCGCTTGCCGTTTTTTTTCCATTCCACGGCATCCTCTGCATGAAAGACTATGCGCCCGCTAGCAGCGCCTGGTCCCGCCGGTAAACCCTTCACGAGGATGCGACGTTCTATGGCCGCCCTCTGCTTGTCCTGGCTGTCGAAGATTGGACGAAGAAGCTGATTCAAATGATCGGCCTCAACTCTGAGCAAAGCGTCCTTTTTGGTAATGATCTTCTCTTCCACCATATCAACTGCAACTCGGAGAGCAGCAAATCCCGTGCGTTTAGCCGATCGGGTTTGAAGCATCCACAAGGTATTATCTTCAATGGTGAATTCGATGTCCTGCATGTCACGGTAATGCTTCTCAAGCCTTCTACATACTCTATGTAGTTGCGCATAGGGCCTGGGCATCGCATTTTTTAGTTCACCAATCGCTCTCGGCGTTCGGATGCCGGCAACGACGTCTTCACCCTGTGCGTTAACCAAGAATTCTCCATAAAATTCTTTCTCTCCCGTAGAAGGATTTCTGGTGAACGCAACCCCGGTGGCGCAAGACTCTCCGAGATTGCCAAAAACCATCGCCTGAACATTCACCGCGGTGCCCCACTCACTCGGAATGCGATAAAGTTCACGGTATGCAACGGCTCGGTCGTTGTTCCAGGACCCGAACACCGCGCCTATTGCTCCCCAGAGTTGCGCAACAGGGTCGTCTGGAAAATCCTTCCCAGTATTTGATTTGACCTCTGCCTTGTATCTGTCTACGAGCTCCTTCAGATCATCTGTGGTCAATTCAGCGTCAGAGTGGAAACCGTGACTGCGCTTCTTTTCTGCAATAATTTGCTCGAAAGGATCTGCCTGCGCTTTATCTCGGGGCTTCACCCCCAGCACCACGTCCGAATACATCTGTACGAACCGTCGATAAGTATCATAGGCAAACCGTGGGTCTTGAGTCTGACGAATAAGGCCTTGCAGTGTTTGATCA
>JAICRQ010000323.1 GCA_025966435.1 Anaerolineales bacterium
ATCGAAGGAGACAAGAATACTTGTTGGTACAAGCCGCTTTAAGAGTCCAACCCGGAAGTAGGAAAGGGCCAGAGTCTGTTCAATAGTGAAACCCAGGTTTTCCAACCAGTTGCGAATGGCTTTCGGATGAAAATCGAAATTGAGTTGTACAAACTCCACCGGCTCAGGTGTGAATGGACTCCACTTCTGCCGACCCAACAAATACCGAAGGATTGCCTTAAGATTCAACTTGTTGGCATATTCGAGGATGAATACCCCATTCGGTCCCAATACATTTCTTACCTGCCCCAGTGCTTTCGGCGCGTCTGCCATGTGATGCAGGACGCGGATCATTGTCGCGGCGTCGAACAATCCATCGATAAACGGAAGGCGATACACGTCCGCCGCAACATAGATGTATCGATCCGACTTGCCAAGCCGCTGCTGCGCCTGTTCCAATTGTGTGCGCGAGTAATCGAGCAGGACAATCCGGTCGAAGCCGGTATAGCGCGGCGTATTCCGTCCGGCGCCCGCACCAAGCTCGAGCAGGAGGTGTCCCTGCTTTGGGAGCAGTCGCTTGAGGGCAATCGCTTCGGCGCGGTCTTCATACGCGCGCCCGCCCTGATCCCAAAAGGACGTCTGGTAATCGGAGCCTTCGTAATCGCAAATAGGGGGAGTTGTCACGGAATACTGGTTATTTCCCGTTCATTCCACGCCCGATCGCCCGATAGGAAAATCCTAATTCCTTCATCAAAGCGGGATCGTAGATGTTACGCCCATCGTAAATGACGGGGCATTCGAGCAGCTCTTTGATCTTTTCCAGATCCAGCTGCTTGAATTCATTCCATTCCGTCACGACCACCAGCGCATGGCAGCCCTGTGCCATCTTATATACATCGTCGAAAATTTCGACAACAGTCATCCACGGTGCCGCAGTCTTGCGCGCCACAGGGTCATACCCGCGCACTCGTGCACCTGCCGCGATCAGAGAATTGGAGATATCCACCGATGGGGCATCGCGCATATCATCTGTGTTTGGTTTGAACGCCAGCCCGAGCAAACCGATCGTCTTGCCCTTCAAATTACCGTCGAGCAACTTTTCAAGATGACCAGCCACAGCCCTGCGGCGGTCATAATTGACTTCCATTACATCATTCAGAATACGTGGGTTCAACCCCTTCTCTTTTGCCATGTAGGCGAGCGCTTCTACATCCTTGGGGAAGCACGACCCACCCCAGCCCAAGCCTGCATCCAGGAAGTGCCTGCCGATGCGCGCGTCGTAACCCATGCCTGCCGCGACTTCCTTTACATCCGCGCCGACACGCTCGCATAGGTCTGCCAGTTCGTTGATGAAGGAGATCTTTGTCGCCAGGAAGGCATTGCTGGCGTATTTGATCATCTCAGCCGTGCGCAGATCGGTGATCACAATCGGAGCACGCAGTGGCAAATGCAATTGGGCAACTTTGTCTGCGGCATCCCGGTTCAGGGAACCGATCACATTCCGGTACGGGTTCATGAAGTCACCGATGGCGGAACCCTCACGCAGGAATTCCGGACAGGACACGACCGCGAAGTCAATCGGCTCGGGTTGGGCGCTCCTGACAACATCGGCAACCCAATCCCCCGTCCCGATCGGCACCGTAGACTTGTTGATGATGATCAGCGGCGCGGTCATGTGTTTGGCGATCGAGCGTGCGGCGGAATCCACGTATTGCAGATCTGCATTCCCGTGCACACCGGATGGGGTTCCTACGGCGATAAAGGCAAACTCCGCGCCTTTGAGCCCTTCGGCATAGGAGGTTGTAAAGGATAACCTGTCGCTTTTTGTGTTACGCCTGACAAGCTCTTCGAGACCCGGCTCATAGATCGGCATGATTCCTTTCTTCAGATTTTCCACGCGTTTCTCATCCACATCGAGGGCGACGACGCGATTCCCCAGATCGGCAAAGCAGGCTGCAGTCACTAGACCCACATACCCCACGCCGATCACACAGATTTGTTTCATGTTGTTATACCTCTTTAGATAATCTCATTCCCGCGCAGACAGAGTGACAGATCCTTTGTATGCGGAAGACAAATAACTGTCACCTCATGAATTGATTTCGCGGGAGCTTCGTATTTTTTTTCTTTTCCTTCTTACTCAGCGCGTTCTCGATCACTTCCAAAAACCCAGCCATGTGAATTGGCTTCGAGACGTATCCATCGCAGCCAGCTTCCAGGGCACG
Organism: Anaerolineales bacterium; assembly: GCA_025966435.1. Taxonomy (GTDB): domain Bacteria; phylum Chloroflexota; class Anaerolineae; order Anaerolineales; family Villigracilaceae; genus Defluviilinea. The sequence continues at coordinate 2,205 of JAICRQ010000323.1, forward strand.
TTTGCGTTCGCTTGGCAATGCATGAGCGGTGAGCGCATAGAGCGGGATCGATTTCGTGGCGTCATCCCCTTTCAGCTTTTCAGCCGCCCGCCACCCATCCATTTCAGGCATGGTCAAATCCATCAGGATCAAGTCCGGTTTTTGCAAACGAGCCGCGGCGACGCCGTCTCGTCCATTCATCGCGAGAAAGACCTCATACCCTGCACGCTCCAGGATGAAACGCACAAGCTCATAATTGTCTATGTTATCTTCAACGATCAGGATGTTTCCCTTGCTCATACACGGTACACAATAACTATACCGCGTCTCCGTCCAGCGGGCAATAACGTATACCCTTCACGGTCACACCTGTCCTCCCACTCGCTCCGCTCACCTACACTGCGCGCAGGCGCAAGAGTCGGGGTGCTGCGCAGTGGCGGTGTTAGAGAATTGCGCTCCCTACAGAATAAAAAGCGCCATTTGTGACCGGGGCATACTATAATCGCGAGACGATGCGATTCCTCTTCGTGGCAGACGGCCGCTCCCCCATTGCACAAAATTGGATAAGACATTTTGCTGAGCGCGGCGACGAGGTGTACGTTGCCTCCACGTTCGCCTGCACCCTGGACTTTCCATTAAGCGGATTCGAGGTCATTCCTGTTGCGTTTAGTGGATTCAAAAACGCTGCGCAGCGCCCCGGCACCGCCCCGGCACGGACGGTTGGCCTGCGTACGGCGATCCGGCAGTGGTTCGGTCCCCTCACGATCCGCCGCGCCGCCAACCAATTACGTGGCTTGATCGAACGAGTCAAACCCGATCTTATCCACGCCATGCGGATTCCGTACGAAGGCATGATGGCGGCGGACGCGTATAACGGCACCCCGTTTGTTCTTTCGACCTGGGGCAACGATTTTACCCTGCACGCTCCCTCCACGCGGCTAATGAGTCACTACACACGCTGGACCATGCAAGTAGCGGATGCACTCCACGCGGATTGCCGGCGGGATGTCCGCCTGGCGAAAGGGTGGGGATTCGAGCCGGGCAAGCCGGCGCTGGTCGCGCCAGGCAATGGCGGTATTCGGACCGACATCTTCTATCCACCGGAAACACCTGTCGATGAACCGGTCATTATTAATCCACGCGGATTCCGCCCGTACGTCCGTAATGACATTTTCTTCAAAGCGATTCCTCTTGTTTTAGCGAAGCGACCAGATGCCAGATTTATGTTTAGTCTGATGGCAGGCGAACCACAGGCGGAGCAATGGATTAAAGAATTGAGGATTGGTCACGCAGTGGAGTTGCTGCCGCCTATGTCACACTCTAAAATGGCAAAGGTATTCCGCCGCGCCCAGGTCGTTGCATCTCCCAGCATCCATGACGGGACGCCAAACACGTTACTCGAAGGGATTGCCTGCGGCTGCTTCCCCATCGCGGGAGACTTGGAATCGATCCGTGAATGGATCACGCCAAACGAAAACGGCTTGTTGTTTGATGCAACAGCTCCCCAATCGATTGCAACAGCGATCGTGACTACCATCGAAAACAAAAACCTGCGGTCAAATGCCGCAGGCTTAAATCAAGAAATGATCGCCACTCGCGCAGAATACCAGCAGAATATGCAGAGGGCGGAGGAATTTTATAGGGAGGTAGTCAAGTAGGCAGGTACACAAGGAAGCAGATTAAGATCTGTATACCTGTCTACTTGTGTACTTATTTGCTTCACCCCTCCGCGTGTGGCTCGCGCATGTACTCCAGTCTCTGTCGCAGCTCTATCTTCCGCTCATCCGCCGCATGACGGACTTCATTGAAGAAGGTTTCCCCACGCAGGCGCAGTTCTGACCGTAATTGTTCGCCGGATTCGGGTGCCATCAACAAGGCAATCGTCGAACCAACTAGTCCGCCCACGGTCATGCCGATTAAGAAGCCAAACATTCGTCTCATGATCTTCTCCTCTTTCTGCTAATTCTTAAAATAATTATACTGCCTCTGCTTTCTGGATTCAATTTATTACAACGAATTGCGTCGTGAATTATTATTCCTACAAAACACTTACATCCTTGGCATATCCGAAAAACGAATTTTGTGGAATAATCAACATACCGCGCGTATCCGCCCTGCGTGAACGCGACGGCATATCTTACTCAAAGCTGTCACGTCGCGGCGAATAGGGGATGACCGCACCAAACGGCTCCTACCATTTTGGAGGATACCATGTCTACACCTGCACCCGCTTTAGCGTCCACCAGCGCGCCCATGCGCAAAAAAGTGACCACACTTACCTATCGCCAGAAGAAGGAACGCGGCGAGCCGATCACCATGCTGACCGCCTACGACTATCCCACGGCAATGGCGGTCGACCGCGC
>JAICRQ010000147.1 GCA_025966435.1 Anaerolineales bacterium
CTCGGGCAACTTCGATGGAGCGATCTACACTACCATTATCCGCTACGATAACTTCCCCATGAATGCTATGACAGGCAAGAAATGACATGGCTTGCGCAACACAGACGCCTACTGTGCGCTCTTCATTTAGGCAGGGTAGAACGATGCTTAATTCGATTTCGTCTGACAAGGCTGGTTTCTCGTTGATCATCTCGTTACCTCTGGCTATCCATTAAAGGGGCGTGGATGAGATTATATCGTTTTGCAGCCTTGTCGCAGTTTACAATCTTAACAGGTGGTCAGCGATCAAGATTTTGTATACTTTTTCTGCCACTCAAACAATTTGTTCAACGCCTCAATCGGGGACAGCGAATTGACATCCAATTCCTTGAGCTCATCTAACAAAGGGCTCGACTCAGGAAATAGCATCGCTTGCTGGGCAGCATGAGGATCGATCTTGACCGCTCGCCCCGAAGTCTTTTCCAGCTCTGCCATGATTTCATTTGCGCGCTGGATGACCGGTGCAGGCAAGCCCGCCAATTGAGCGACGTGAATGCCGTAGGAACGGTCTGCGCCGCCGGGGACGATCTTATGGAGGAATACAACCTTATTATCTGCCTCGCTGACTGTTACGTTGTAATTCCGAACGCCGGGCAGTAAGTCTGCCAGTTGAGTCAACTCGTGGTAATGTGTCGCGAACAGCGTCTTTGCACGCAGGTGAGGATGGTTGTGGATGTATTCGATCATGCCCCAGGCAATCGAAAGTCCATCATAGGTGGATGTGCCGCGCCCGATCTCGTCGAGGATCAGAAGCGAGCGTGACGTTGCATGATGCAAAATATTCGCAGCTTCGATCATCTCGACCATAAATGTGGATTGCCCCGCATGGATCTCATCCTGCGCGCCGATACGGGTGAAAATGCGGTCGACGAGACCAATCCTGGCAGAGTCAGCGGGAACGAAGGAGCCAATCTGCGCCATCAAGGCGATCAAGGCAGTCTGCCGCAGGTAGGTGGACTTGCCAGCCATGTTCGGTCCGGTGATCACACGCACGATTTCCCCGTGTTCAAAAATCACATCATTTGGGATATAGCGCTTGTCATGCAGGAATTGCTCCACGACAGGGTGCCTGCCCTCGTGGATCTCCAGTTCGTTTCCTTCCACGACCTCAGGACGCACATAGCTCCCAAGCGCGGCGGTTTCTGCCAGAGCCGATAACACATCTACTACTGCAAGAGACCGGGCGATCTGCAATAGCCTGTGCGCAGATTTGCTGATAGAAGCGCAACTTTCTTTGAACAGCCGCAGTTCAATTTCACGGATTCGTTCCTCCGCGTTCAGGACCAGCGTTTCATATTCCTTCATCTCCGGTGTGATAAACCGTTCCGCATTGACCAGAGTCTGCTTGCGGATGTAATTGGAAGGGGCTTTCTCCGCTGCGCCGCGCGAGATCTCGATATAATATCCGAAGACCTTGTTATAGCCAACCTTCAAGCTCTTGATTCCCGTCCGTTCACGCTCGACCGCTTCGAGACTGGCAATCCAGTCCCGGGCGTGCTGCGAGGCTTCAATCACCGAATCGAGCTCCTGAGAATAACCTAATCGGATGATGCCCGTATTCTGCAGCGTCGCAGGCGGCTCATCGGATATGCATGATTGCAGCAGGGACAACTCGTCATTTGCCAATTCAAGCTTTGGCAGAATGGATGATTGTTCCTCGCCAATCAGCTTCACAATGTCCGGCAGGCGGCACAAAGTATCGCGCATCGCCACCAGGTCACGTGGCTGGGCGTATCCTGCGAGAACCCGATTGACCAGGCGCTCCAGATCCGATAATGGCTTGAGGGCGGCACGCACTTCGGCACGCTTCATCCCATCATCGAAGAAGTATTGAACGCCGTTCTGCCTGCGTTTGATGCGCTCTACATTGAGCAGGGGCTGGCTGACCCACTGGTGAATCATGCGTTTGCCCATCGGGGTGACTGTCCGGTCGAGGGCACCGAGCAGAGACCCCTTGCGATCGCCGCGCAGGGTCTCGTCCAGTTCCAAGTTGCGACGCGTCGCCGTATCCAGAGTCATGAACTCATTGATGCTGTACGAACGCAATTTTGTCAGTAGTGTGAGCGAGTCTGGTTGTGTGTCTTTGAGATACTGAATGATCGCACCGGCTGACCGTATGGAAAGCCCCTGACCTTTAATGCCAACCCCCTGCAGGGTGGAGGCTTTGAAGTGCGCGAGAAGAGTTTCTTCACACTTGCCGGTCTCAAAGCGCCAGGCAGCATACGACGTTTTGTGCCCATGTATCCCATCGTTTAGATTTTGATTATCGGGAACCAAAATCTCAGCCGGGTGCAACCGCGTCAACTCTGCGCGTAGCGCCTCGATAGGGAGCTCGGTCACGGCAAACTCGCCGGTGGTGATATCGGCGTAGGCAATGGAGGCTGTTTTCCCGTCGCAAAAGACCGAGGCAAGATAGTTGTTTGAGTCGCCGGGCAAAAGCGCCGGCTCGGTCACCGTGCCAGGAGTCACCACACGGACCACTTTGCGTGGGAAGAGTCCTTTGACTGGGGCATCCCCGATCTGCTCGCAAATCGCGACGTGATACCCTTTTTCGATCAGCCGCGCCAGATAGTTTTCCACAGCATGGTAAGGGATGCCAGCCAGGGGCGCTCGCACGCCCTTTCCTACCGAGCGGGTCGTGAGGACGATGTCGAGCTCACGCGCGGTCAGCTCGGCATCTTCGTCGAAGGTTTCGTAGAAATCGCCGAGCCGAAAAAAGAGGATCGTATTCGGATATTCGCGTTTGATATCGAGATATTGCTGACGGGCAGGAGAAACGTCGTCGTTATGCATAGTATGATTTTACTTGGGCAGTTTGAATTTATTCTAGAGAAGAGTCTGAATGCTCACCAAGCGCCTGGAGTAGAACAATTGTACTATAGATTAAATGTCCGGTAAAAACGTTGTGCGTGATATTTTTAGCTGGCATACGTTCTATATCATGGACAGAGATATTTCAGAAGATACAGGAGCAAAGTATGTATATCGATCCGAATACAGGCGGAATCTTATTTCAAGCCCTTGCTGGCCTGCTTGCCGTCATCTCCGGTGGATTGTTATTTTTCTCTCGCCAGATCAGGCAAGGGATCGCCCGCCTGCGACGCCGTTTTCGAAAGGATGAGTGAGAACGGGCACGCTAAGAACATTTTAATGAAGACGTTGATCCTGGGATTTGACTCGTTTGACCCTGCCGTGTTCGAAGAGATGGCAGGGCAAAACCAGTTACCCAACCTCGAAAAAATTACGCAGCAGGGCGGCTATTCAACACTGGAGGTTTGTTCACCGCCGCAAACCGAAGTTTCATGGACGAGCATTGCGACTGGCATGGACCCCGGTGGACATGGCATTTTTGATTTTGTCCATCGCGATCCCACCAACTATACGCCGTATGTCTCTATCCTGCCCATGCGCAAGGGCGCGGCTGGAGAGCAGTTTGTCCCACCGTACACATCCAAAACATTTTTTGAAGAAGCTGCGGATATGGGATACCCTGCGACGGCGTTGTGGTGGCCTGCCATGTTTCCGGCACGCCCATCACTGCCTGTCAATACATTGCCGGGATTAGGCACACCAGATATCCGCGGTCAGCTTGGGGTTGGCACATTACTCACGACAGAAGACGAAGTCTTGAAGAAAACCACGGTCGTGAGGTGGTCCGCGGATGGCAGGAAACGCTATTTCACATCCCTGCCTGGCCCACTGACACAGGGACGCGGCGGACCGCGCACGATCCATCTACCGATAAGCCTGGAGGTGATCGATGCCACCTCCGCGCGTTTGACCGTCGATCAGCGCCAGTTTGACCTACGTCTCGGCGAATGGAGCGACATCGTTGAGTTGCGCTTCAAAGCTGGGTTGCTGTTGACAATTCACGCAATCACACGGTTTATCCTTACATCGCTCGATGGTATGATTCGTGTGTATGCGCTACCGTTGCAAATCCACCCATTGCACTCGCCCTGGCAGTATGCGTCTTCAACGTCCTTTTCGAAGAAATTATGGAAAGAGGTCGGTCCGTATCTCACGCTCGGTTGGCCCCAGGATACAACAGGTTTAGAAGAGGGCTGCATCAGCGACGATCAGTTTCTTGACTTGTGCCAATCTATTTTTAATCGGCGCATCCAGATCCTTTATTGTCTGATGAATGAATTTCGTGAAGGCGTGCTTGCCGCAATCTTCGATGACCTTGACCGCGTGCAGCATATGTTCTTCCATAACCGTATGGACGTGGTTCATGGCTGGTACCGGCGTCTGGACCATTTTGTTGGCGATGTCAGTGCCCAGGTAAATGCCTGGACGGGTAAGTATCGCTACCTTGTTATGTCTGATCATGGTTTCTCCACATTTGAGAAGAAAGTCCATCTCAATCGCTGGCTTCTCGAGAAAGGGTTCCTGTCTACGAAGAATGGGAGCCAAGATCTGGACGGCGTGGATTGGGACAAAACGCGGGCGTACGCGGTCGGCTTGAATAGCATCTACCTCAATATCGTGGGCCGTGAAGGGCAGGGAATTGTTTCAGCAGACGAAGTCGAACCTTTGCTCGGTGAGATTAAACGCAACTTGTTGAAATGGCAGGATGACGGTCAAGGGCGCGTGATTCATAAGATTCGTCTCAAACACGAAACGTATTCGGGTCCCTATACTCGTTTCGGTCCAGACCTGCTGGTGGGCTACGCGCCTGGCCACCGCGCCTCAGCAGAGACAGGCCTCGGCAAAATCCCCAGCGTTTCGCTTGAACCGAATACAGACCACTGGGGCGCCGATCACTGCATGGATGCGGACATTGTCCCCGGCGTGATCTTTGCCAACCGCGACCTGCGCGATTTCGGTGGTATATCCTTCCGTGACGTTCCCTTCCTCGCGATCGGAAAGCATCTTGATCAATCGAACCTCAAGCCGCCTTCTCAGTCGACGGGCGAGGGACAAAAGGATTTGGAAGAGCGCTTAAAAGGATTAGGGTATCTCTAAATGAAATTGTTTTCAAAACTCCATCAAACAAACGCTTCCAACCAGCCAATCATCATCGTTTCCGGCATGCCGCGCTCGGGAACCTCTATGATGATGCGGATGCTGGCGGAGGGCGGGCTTCCTGCTCTCACAGATGAACTCCGTCGCCCGGACGACGATAACCCCAACGGATACTTTGAGCTGGAAGTCGTCCGGCAGCTCAAGGAGGGAAATTTTGCCTGGCTGAATGAAGCCAATGGAAAAGTTGTGAAGGTGATCTCGGCGCTACTGGAGCATCTTCCACATGACCATCAATACAAGATCATTTTCATGGAGCGCAATCCGAAGGAAACGTTAGCGTCACAGAAAAAAATGCTCGACCATCGCGGGCAAGTCTCCAGGCTCAACGATGAAGAGATGGAGCAGCAGTTTCATAAACATTTAGCCGCCATGAAGCCCTGGCTGGTTCGCCAGCCGAATATGGAAGTGTTGTATGTCAATTACAATGCGCTCATCACGGAGCCACAATCGTCTTGCGAGAGGATCGCTGAATTTCTGGATTTGCCGCTAAATCAGAGTCAGATGCTCGCGGTTCCAGATACACAACTTTATCGAAATCGCACCACGAGTGAGAAGTAGCTTTCAAATTTCTTGGTATGCGAAAGCGTCTTCCTGAATTCCAGTCGATCATACAAGTCTATGCGGTGATTGCGATGATGTTCGCAGGGTGGACCATCACTGCTTTTTTGTGGAAGCTCTCGGCCTGGCTTCTGCTTCTGAACCTGGGTGAGATATTTATCATCTTCTCCTATGCAATGGTTGCTAGCTTTCTCGAAAGTATGATCATCTTGTTACTGCTTCTGATCGTGTGTATTTTGCTTCCCGCCCGCGTGCTTCGGGACGAGTTTGTAGTTCGCGGAACCATTCTATCCGTCGGCTTAATTGGATCATTGATGGTCTTTGTGGGATCACAAATGCAATTCGGAATTGAGAGAGGTCTACTGTTGTTGATAGCACCTTTCCTGGTATTAATTCTGACAGCTTTTCTTTTGCAGCGCGCGTCGAAACTTCATCGAATACGATCTGTAGCGGTTTCGTTCTCTGATCGCGCGGTCGTGTTTCTATTTGTCCTCGTTCCGCTGTTTGCTATTGCGTCCATGTATGTAATCCTTCGAAACGTATCCTGAGTTCACCGCATGCCCACTCTGAACAGGCGCGAGTTTTTGAAAGCCTCGGCTGCTTTGATGGCAGGCGCTACCTTCGCGGGAGCTTCGAGGTTTCTTTCCTCACCTGATTTCCAGGGTACAAAAAAACCAAATATTTTGATGTTCGTGTTCGATGCCATGTCGGCGCGGCATCTGTCCCTGTATGGGTATGATCGAGAAACGACGCCGAACTTGAAGAAGTTCGCGGAGCGGGCTTCCGTGTATCACAACCATTATTCAGGCGGGAATTTTACGACAACCGGCACTGCCTCCATGCTCACCGGATTAAACGCCTGGACTCATCGTGCGCTCAATTACCGGGGGATGGTTGACCGCAATCTAACAGATCGGAATCTCTTCCGGTTAATAGGGAATGAATATACACGATTGGCATTTACGCAAAATCTATGGGCAGATATTCTGCTGAACCAGTTTGAGTCAGACATCGATATTCATTTGCCCTGTGATTCTTACAGTCACTTTATTCATTCTTCCATTCAGCCTGATGATTTGCCTTCGGATCGCCGCATGGCGTATTATGCATTTCAAGACTTTATTAATCTTCGAGTCGATGATCCGAATGCATTCCCGGGTTCACTATTGATGTCTTCCAGTGATCTTGCGCGCGCATTAGTACCGAATCGCAACCATATCTCTGACGATTACCCGCGTGGACTGCCGACCAACTATGATTATTCTTATGAAAACACCAGTGTTCTGGATGGGGTCGGCGGACTAGTGAAACATTCTCTCGTGCAATCGGAACCCTACCTCGCATATTTTCATCTTTGGTCTCCGCATGACCCCTATAACGCCCGCAACGACTTCGTTGGGATGTTCGAGCAAGATCTTCCATTACAAGCTAAGGCTCGTCACCCATTCTCGGGAGGAAATCATTCCGAGAATGCTTTACGGCAGTTCCGGCGCGAATACGATGAATTTATCGCTGACCTGGATGCCGAATTTGGCAGGCTCATCTCGGATCTGGAGCGATCTGGCGTTCTGCAGAATAGCTATGTGATTGTCACCTCTGATCATGGAGAAATGTTCGAACGGGGCGAACTGGGCCATGCCACTGCCTTGATGTACGCGCCTGTGACTCATATCCCCTTACTCATTTCAGCGCCCGGACAGGTCAGTCGTTCCGATTTCCATTCTGCGACGAGTAACATGGATCTCTTGCCCACCATTCTGGAAATCGCTGGCAAGGAGATTCCTAAATGGGTCGAAGGGCGACTTCTGCCCGGGTTTGGCGGAACCGAGGATCCAACTCGAAGTATCTTTCCGATGATGGGAAAGGATAACGCCGCGTTCCAACCCATCAAACACGCGACGTTTGTCCTGATCAAAAAAGCATATGAACTGATCTTTTACACTGGCTATCCCGGACACGACGATCAATTTGAACTTTATCATCTGGCACAAGACCCGCAAGAGTTGCAGAATTTGTTCAGTAAGGATATAACTACTGCATCCCATATGAAAGATGAATTGCTGGAAGCCATCCACGCTGCGAACCGCAATTTCGAGAAGAGATAAGAGAAGGAGATCCTCCAATGTATAAGATTGTTTTGGTCCGTCATGGACAGAGCACGTGGAATCTCGAGAACCGTTTTACTGGCTGGACGGACGTCGGTCTGACGGAACAGGGCGCGGCGGAAGCTCAAGAAGCAGGTCGATTGCTGAAAGAAGGTGGCTATGAATTCGATGTCGCCTATACCTCCGTGCTGCGTCGTGCGATCAAAACGCTTTGGATTGTGCTCGAAGAGATGGGGCTCGAATGGCTGCC
>JAICRQ010000567.1 GCA_025966435.1 Anaerolineales bacterium
GGATGCAGTCGCCAAAGCCGCGTTTGAGTATGGCGCGGACGAGGTCCTCGTGGCGGATGACGCCGCGCTGGCGGATTTCCGCGTGGAACCGTATGCATCCACATTCTCAGCGCTCGCTTCCGCGCAAAACCCGGACCTGATTCTGTTCCCGACAACCACACGCACCCGCGAGCTTGCCGCGATGACAGCCGTCGATTTGAATACCGGTGTTATCACGGATGTAACCGGACTAGAGGCCAGTGGAGACACTTCAGCGGTTGTAGCGACGCGACCCATTTACGAAGGCAAGCTGCTGGAAAAGACCGTTTGCTCCACCAAACCCGTGATCGCGACTCTGCGCGGGCGCGCTTTCCCCAAACCCGAGGCAGATACAAGTAAAACAAGCGCCCCAACAAACGTGGAGATCAAAACGGATGCGCTGACCGAAGTTACAGGGTATTCCGCCTCCGAGAGCGCCGTCAATCTAGGCGATGCGGGTGTGATCGTCTCCGGAGGGCGCGGCGTCTCGAATAACCCATCGCTTCAGCCGCCGGCAGGGCTCGACGAAAAGCAAGCCGAGCTCTGGCGCGCCCAGCAGGGCTTTGCGCTCATCACCGAGCTGGCAAATGTGCTCGGCGGCGCGGTGGGGGCAAGCCGCGCGGCGGTGGACGCAGGATACATTCCCTATGCCAGCCAGGTCGGGCAGACCGGCAAAGTTGTTGCGCCAGATCTCTACATTGCCGCAGGAATTTCAGGAGCCATACAACACCTGGCGGGCATCCGTGCTGCCAAGAATGTTGTTGCCATCAATAAGGATGCCGATGCGCCGATTTTCAAGGTGGCGCGTTACGGTGTGGTTGGGGATCTGTTCGAGATCGTCCCGGCGTTGACGGAAGCGTTCAAGAAGAGATTGGGTAAATAGGTATACAAAAAACCGTAGACAAGACCTCAGAGGTATGATGCCTAGGAGGTCTTGTTAAAGGATAAGGCGGAACTGGCATGAAAAAATACAATCTGAATTGACTCTGCTATATTTTCGTGCTATGCTTTTTCATACAAGGAGGAATTAATGAACACGTCCCCGCACAAAAGTGACTTTGTAAATGTAAATGGCATAAACCTCCATTACCTCGATTGGGGTGGAGAAGGGGAAACGCTTCTCTTTCTCACAGGGATGGGCTGTTCTGCTCATCTTTTCGATACAATCGCGCCGCGCTTTACCGATCGGTTCTGGGTTCTCGCACTGACCCGTCGTGGGCAGGGCGAATCCGATTATCCGGAAACCGGATATGATGCCGACATACTGGTAAATGACATACTAGATTTTATGGATGTCCTACATGTGGATAAAGCAATTTTGGCTGGGCACTCCTTAGCAGGCTTGGAGCTTTCTCACTTTGCCGTGATGTACCCTGAACGAGTCACAAAGCTAATCTACCTAGATGCAGCCCTTGACTGGAGAAATCTGAGAGAATTGGAGGAAAAAGATCCTCTACTGGTGGTTGAGCCTCCGGCAAGGAAGGACGAATTTTCTTCCGTGGAGGAATATATAAACTTTGTAAAACAGGTTCGCCCGGACCTTGCACAAATATGGAATGAATCCTGGGATCAATCCATGTTGTATGAACTTGATGAAAAGTCAGAAGGTCAATTTGTTAAAAAAGATACGAAAGCTATTGGAAAAGCCATGATAGAAACCGCCGAGAGCTATAAGCCTGAGCATGCCAAGATAAAAATCCCTGTATTAAGCTTCTTTGCCTTAGAAGAAAACCCATAATTTCCTGATTATCTGACAGAAGAACAAAGAGCCGCTGCCTTGGAATATTGGCAAGAAGCCTGGGTTCCGTGGAAAAACACAAACATCAGAAATTTCCGAGCCAATGTCCCTCACGCACGGATAATTGGAATTCCAGATGGACATCATTACTGCTTAATGGCGCATGAGGAACTCGTTTATGAAGAAATGCGGAAGTTTTTATTGGAATGAATCAAAAGGCGACCTATGGAGGTCGCCTTTTTCTCTAGTGCATGTGGCGTGCCGTAACAAATGCATGTTCGTAAACCAGCAGGGCGTAATACTTCCATGCAAAAGGGATGTGATAATCCGGTAAAACAAGCTTATTCATTGTCGTTGACCTGTTTTTGAGATTCTTTTCTAGAAACATGAGCATCTGATTCCATGCTTCGCCCTGTGCGCCACCCTTTTGGACTTCCTGTGCATCCTGTACGAAAGCGTGAGGCTGCCCCTCGTAGATTGTGACCTCGTGAGGCACACCGGCGTCGGTCAATGCCGCCTCAAAAGCGTTCACCTGCTCGACGGGGATCGACTGATCCGCGCTGCCGAAAATTCCCAGGACAGGTCCAGGCAAAGCTTCTAAGACCGCAGGATCGGTTTCGGGAGAACCATAGAAAACCACCGTCGCAGCTAGCTGGTTATTATGCAGGCTATAAGCAAGTGACGTCCGTCCGCCATAGCAGAACCCCGCGATCGCAATTCGATCCGAATCGACATCTGGCTGCGATTCGAGCCAGGCATA
>JAICRQ010000077.1 GCA_025966435.1 Anaerolineales bacterium
AACTCTCGTCTACACAATGGACACGGCCGCCACCGCTGCATTTGCCCTGGGGCTGCCTATCCCTGCCGATTGGGACGGCGTGCCCGTCTATGAAGCCTTTGGTTTGCCCGTGGAGAGACAGTCCGTGCAATGCCAATCGTAAAATGTATTCCCAGATACGCCAGCAGCTGCATTGCTGGCGAAACAAAATTGTTTACGGCACAACCGGGCGCAAGGCGAGCTGAATATTCTCACGCAGATCCGGGAAAAAGCGCAGAGGCAAGTCGATCGGCGTGAACTCCGTACGCGTGCCAATTTCCTCAACAGGAAAATAATACAACTGCGTTTCACTCTCCGCGCCGCGGCGGACGTCCTGAAACGTCATCAGGATATGGGTGCCATCCGGGCTGAAGGCGGCAGAACCGTAGCAGCAAATTCCGTCAATAGGGTTGATCTTGCGCACGTCCGTCGCGGACATATCATACAGATACAATTCGCCATAGCCTACATTGCGCTGGAAGCTATTGAACAGAAAACGTTGTCCACCATCCCAGTGATAGGACGGCAGGATGGGATATCTCTCATAGCCTTCCGGCAGAAAGTGTTTGGCAGGGAACTCATCCATGATCAGCGGGTCCGCTGCCTGGCAGCGTTCCATATCCACCTGCAATACACGGATGGTATCCCCCAGCCTCTCTCCGATCACGCTCTGATACAGTATCGCCAGGCGCTCACCATCCGCGGACCATTGCGCGCCCTTGACTGCCACGTCGGTGTAATCGAGGCAGATATCTTCCAGAGCCTGTAATTCAAAGGCGGAGGAAGCACGGGAGATGGCTTCGAGATCGAATGGAAGAATCAGCAGACGCCGCTCGATGCTGATGGCGACGTGCTGTCCATCGGGCGAGACGCGGAAGCCATCGAACCGGGGCGCCTTGAAACAGGCAAGCTGTTCCGGTTCTGCCAGCGCCGCTTCCGCATCCACTTTGTAAACGCAATTGCCTTCCCCGTACACTAGCGCACTGCCTCCCGGCAGCCACTGCAGATCGAACTTAGGCATGTTCGTATTCGTCAGTTGACGGACGCGACTTCCATCCATGTCCATGACGTAAACATCGCGATTAGCGGTCAGTGCGATCCTGTCGGCGCCGCCAATGCCGGGGATAGCAGTCACCGTCGGAGTCAGTTCTTCTGTCGGCAGCGACGTCTCGGTAGCCGTTGCCGGGGATACGCTCGTCGGCGTGAGGGGCGCGGTCGTAGCGGTGACAGGTGAAGTCGTGACACCGATTGGTGGGGCGGCTCGCGGAACTCCCCAGATGACGAACGCAGCAAGCACCAGGGCAAGGACTCCGCCCACTATCCAGGGACGCAGACTGATCCGCCGCGGCGGCTCTGGAAGAGCCGGGGGAATTATCAGCTCCTCGACATTTGTTTTTAGAAACAGGGCAATGGGTGAGCCAAGGCTGACATCCGCCGGCAGCGGCTCCGACAGTGTCGAAATAAATGCATCGGCAAGCTCAGCCCCGGAGGCATACCGCTTTTCACGCTCTTTCGCCAGGACCTTCTCAATGATCGGTTCCACGCCCGCCGGTAAATTCGGGTTGATCTCACGAATGTGCGGAGCCGGCTCGGTGGCGTGTTTGTACGCCATGCCAAGCGGCGTGGTGGCTTCAAACGGCGTCTTGCCGCTCAGCATCTCGAACAGGATCACCCCCAGCGAGTAAATGTCACTGCGTGCATCGACGGACTCGCCCTTTGCCTGCTCGGGACTCATATGTGTGGGCGTGCCGATAATCCCTGAGCTGGTCAGCCGGGCAGTCCCCTGCGTGAACTTGGCAATGCCGAAATCGGAGACGTAAGCATTGTCGTATTCATCGAAAAGAATGTTGCCGGGCTTGAGGTCGCGGTGGATGATCCCCTTGCTGTGGGCGTAATCGAGGGCGGCGGCAAGGCGCTGAAGGATATGACCAATTTCAGCGAGCGAGAGCGTTCCGTTCTGGATGCGCTCAATCAGCGAGCCGCCTGCCATGTAACGCATCACGAAGAACAACTGGTCGCGGTCGCGCCCCACATCATAGACCGGGACGATCGCGGAGTGCTCGAGCCGGGCGATGATCTTAGTCTCGCGCTCGAAGCGCTCGCGCACCTGAGGATCGTTCAGCGATTCGCGTTTGAGGATCTTAAGCGCCACCTCGCGTTCGAACATGGGATCGTAGGCGCGATAAACCGTTGCCATCCCACCCTGGCCCAGCTCCTCTCGAATCTCGTAACGGCTGAACTTCTCTGCACCCATGCTTGCGTCGCGCTCCAAAAATCCTGTGTCATGATTTACTTTTTGTTACTCAGGGGCAAGTATAACGAGCGACGAAGTCTATATGTAATACATTTGAATTACAGAATTTTGAACGTTCCTACTGATCATCCGGATACATCCGTTAACCTGCGCGTAAGATTCTGGTAAGACTTCTGTAATGCTTTTTGCAGGTTCTTTTAACGTTGTGTTTCTATACTGGGATTATCGCTTTCGCGATGACGATCGACTTAACCCCTCGCAGGAACATTTACAGTCAGGTTTTCCATCGGTCGAACATCCATATGAATAGGAGAAAACATGAAACGAAAATTAAGTGTGCTTTTCGTTGTAGTCTTCGTCGCGCTTTTGACAGTTGTCCCGGCTTCGGCGGGACGCGGCAATGAAACCCCGGGTGTGGTGTACGTCACTAGCCAGGGACTGTACTACGATACGTTTGTCGTCAAAGACCCATTGCCCTTCCGTGGGCGGTTCCAAGAGATCGAAAATGGCGCCACAGAGTTTGGTCCCGGCGATCCGGGTTATCTGGGTGGGCGCTGGTGGGAGGATACGAACGGTAACAATATCATGGACGCCACCGATCACTACTTCCTCTGCCCGCTGCTCGGACCCGGGCGACCGACTCCGTAATGTGAATCAGAAAAGATGATAAGAACTTCCAGATCCTTTTAGGGTCTGGAAGTTCTGTTTAGAAATCATCCTTCTTTCGCCATCTGGATCGCATTTTTAGTCATCTTTGCATTGTAAAGAGCGTCATCCGCCTGCTTCAGGATTTCATCGCGAAGGCTTGTTTCGCTGGCACAGGCAATGCCAATCGAAACCGTAATATGGAACGAGCCCTTGCCATGGCTGTATTCGGCAACGGCGATCTCAGAGCGGATTCGTTCTGCAAGCACATCGGCATCACAGGGACCCGGCACGATGACCAGAAATTCCTCGCCGCCCCAGCGCCCGACCAGATCCTGCTTGCGGATCATCGACTGGAATAGATTGGCAGTCTTCGCCAGGACCTCGTCGCCGACGGAATGCCCCCAGCGGTCGTTCACCTGTTTGAAATCATCGATATCGATCAGCAGTATGGAAAACTCAACGTTCTGCCTCTGTGCCCGGGAGATTTCCTTCTCAAGAAACACCTGTGTGGCACGCCTGTTCGGGACGCGGGTCAGGACGTCCATAGTAGCAATCTCCAGCAAGTCGTTCCGCAGGCGGTGACTGACCATCAGCACGAAGCCTGTGGTCCAGAAGAAGCTGATGGCGAAAGAGAAAAGATAGGTTGCAGATTGCGCGGGGGTGAGGGTGAACGAGTCCTGTGGAGGGTTCCTCACGACGCTGGTCGTTCGGAAGACCAGAAATGCCGCATGGACGAGGAAGGAGATCAGCATCAGGTTGGCGCTAAAGCGGAGGGCGGTCTTCTGAATTCGCCATAGCTGAGAAATGAGCAGGCAGGTCATGGCAAGAGACCCCAAGGAAAAGGTGAGGACACGCTTCACCAGGTCCACATCCCAATACGTGAAGTTCGCCAGCAAAACGAGTACTACCGCAATGATCCCGATCACCAGCACCTTACTATAAGGGAATCCGGTAAATTGGCTGAGGGCGATATAAAAAAGACCCGGACCCGTCAGGAGCAGAAGGTTCGACAGAATGATGGACAGAAACTCAGGGAGCTGGTCTGCAAACAAGCGCAGTAACAATCCAGCTGCGACGAAGAGATTTGCCAGCAGCGCCGCCCCCACGCCCCGATACTGTTTCAAATCCCGAATCAGAAACGCCTGTGCCCCGATCGCCGTCGCCTGGACGAAAAACGTCATGCCGACAAAGAGCGCCACCGCCCGCACATCAAACTGGAAGAGGATTTGCATTTCGTACCTTTATCTTTCCGTAGTATTTTATACCCTGGCGCAGGCAAAGGGGGAAACAAAATGGTCATTGTCCTTCTTTAGACTAACTATATCAATATTTGACATAGTATTACATTATTTGATATAATAGCCGTGAAAGGAGCCTGACGATGCCAAATACATCTCAAACAGATCTGAAAGATATCCTCCCCCTCAGCCCGGCGACGTTTTATATCCTGCTGGCACTGCCAGATGGACCGAAGCATGGATACGCGATTATGAAGGAAGTGGAACAGATGACCGAAGGGAAAATCACCCTGGGTCCCGGCTCCTTGTATGGGTCGATCAAGCGATTGTTACAGGACAATATGATCGCCGAGACAGATCACCGCCCCATCCGTGCGTTGGACGATGAACGCAGGCGCTACTACGCCCTCACCGATTACGGGCGGCAGGTGCTGGCGGGCGAAGTCCAAAGACTGGCAAGCGCCGTGCGGTTAGCGCAGAAAAAAGCTGTGCACAACGGGACAATCTAATGACACTTCCTTCCTCATCCGTTCGGGCGGTTCGGTTGGTCACACGGGCATACTACAACTTCTTAACCTTATACCCGATCGGCTTCCGCGCACAACACGGGCAGGAGATGAAAGACCTGTTCGAAGAGCGCTGTATGGAAGCGTATGAAACAGCTGGCATTATGGGAGTCGGCCGGTGGCTGCTAAAGATCCTAGCAGGAGAAGTAATTAGTCTCTACAAGGAGTACCTAACTATGATGGCAGATCTAATAGAAAGGAACCGGGATGCCCAAAAAGCGCTGGCACTAGGGATGATCTTTCTGGTTGGCACATGGGGCACGTTATTTTTTATGGCAGCCAGGCTGGTACTGCCGCTGCCTGGGACGGTGAGCTTTGCTACCGGTACGCTGCCTGGCATCGTTCTGGTGCTGGTGAATGCGCTGCTGGTGGCGCGCTCGATCACCCACTCGGAGCGCATCGAATATGTGGCCGGGATGGCGGCAATGGCAAATACCTTTCTAATCGCCACGTTACTGGCGATACAGTCGAGCCTGGGATCGCTCCCATCCGTGGCGCTGCTGGTGCAGGTCGTGCTAATTGGACTGCACGGGCATCTGCTCAGGAAGTTGCGCGGCAATGAGATGACTCACGATATGCAAGAATTGAAGATAGGAGAATAACATGAATACAGGTACTTTCATCACAGCAGGATTATTTTTCCTGATCGGGCTCATCACAGCGATTCATCCCTTGTTTGCCTTCAACCTGCGCGCCTGGTTTGGAAGGCAAGTATTGGATATGAAGATCCAACCGGGAGCAAGGACTTTGCTCGCTTATCGAGTAGTAGGAATTGCATTCCTGCTGATTGGCGCGGCGATGTTCTTTGTACAACTTAACGGTTAGGGAGTTGGCCGTGGATGGGACGGCCACTTGATCTCGACCGGTCCCACATAGCCGTGCACCTCCGACAGGAAGATGCGTCCATGGGAGGGCTCGGTGCAGCCTGCCTGGTCGATCACAGAAACTTCCGTGAACTCATAGACGGGAATTGGTGTAAAGGTCACCTTTCCGTTACGGCACAACCATGCCTCGAGTATATAGCGCGGGCTGTTCTCACTCTCGCGCTCCCCCGGCGGCACGTCGAAGAAGTCCCAGCGAATCGTGACCTCATCCCCCAAACGCTCCACTTCCACATTCTGCGGCGCCGGCCATTGTGAGTCTCGTACGATTGGCAGCTCCACTTTGTCAGGATAGACCACTTCGAGACTGGAAAGCTCACCGTCCAGTTTTACATCGCGGGCGTTGACCCAGCATACATCCGGGAAAAACTCAGGCAAACCCCATAACCAGGTCTCCACTTGCCTTCCGGCTTGCAGCTCCACTCGCCCACGAACCTCCATTCGATTCGTGGGAATTAAGCCAAATCGATACAGGTAGATATTGCCCGGTCCGTAGCGGCAGGCAGTACGGTTGATGACTTCCGCCGTTAGGATTGAAAAAACCGTTGTTGGGGTGGGTGTTTCTGTCGCCGTAGGTGAGGGAGTTGGTGTCGGCGTGGGAGTTTCCGTCTGGGTCGCTGTGAGGCTAGGGGCAGGAGTAGGCGTATTCGTCACGAGAGCTGTGGCAGGCAGCAAGGAGGGCATTATGGAGGACTGCGTTTCGGTCGGAGTGTTTGCAGTGCCTGGAGACCAAAGCCCGGACACTGTGATGCTGGCAGCAACCACGGCAGCGCCGACCAGGAGCGTCAGCAATCTCCCAACTGGCACCGCTAACATTGGAGAGAACAAGGCAGGAATTTTTGCCCACAACGCCGCCAGCGGACTCGTCGTGGCGGAAGCCGTCAGAGCTCCTGTAGAAGTGTTGACATATTTCGCGTCGCCATCCAACTTGAGAGAGACAATGCCCATTTGCTTGAAACGCTCATCGCGGTTCAAAGCGCGCGTCTTCAATTGAAAGGCTGCCGCGGTTGGCATGTCCACAAAGACATGGACGCTGCCCGCGACGAGGTTCGCGATCTGTAATTGAGAGCGGTCTGCACTGGTCAGTTTGGAGATGAAATCCAGCAGTTGCTGCTGCTTCTCTGCGGTAAAGGCGCTCAGGTCGATGCCTTGAATGACAATCTCTGCCTGGCGCGTCTCTGGTTCGGGCGCGGGCTCGAACTTCGCCAGATGTGCCTTGACCGTTTCGATGAGCTGGCTTACGGCGTTATCGAACCCCAGCATCTGCACATCGATGAATTGCAGACCTGCCAACTGGTAACGGACCTCTGCTGGCAATTTCGTCGGCTCCAGCATCACGGCAAAGATCGTACGCCCGGAATCCTGCGAGAGGTCGATCTCCTTGCGGACGTTATCCGACGCAGCCGACTTGGGGGAGAGCATCAGCACAAAGGCAGGGCAGGTATCGATCGCCTGGACGATCTGCACCCGCCAGGTATTCCCCGCTTTAATCGCCTCGCGGTCGATCCACACGCTAATCCCCGCCTGCGACATCTTCTCTACAATGGTGTCAACAGTCTGCGTATCGCGCCGGGAGTAGCTGGTAAAGACTTGTGCCATGATGGTTTTGGAGTGTTACCCTATCATACGAAATTATTCAGTGAGAGTCAACGAGTGTTTACAGATTTAGCACGCTGCATGATTGCTCCACCGGGACTCTAGAACCGCAAATGCTTGACCGTCTCACCCTTGTTGATCAATTGCTTGAGCGAGTCGATGCCGATGCGCAGGTGCATTTCCAGATATTTCTGTGTCACACTTGTATCGCTCCCGGCCGTCTTGACACCCTCCGGAGTCATCGGCTGGTCGGAGACGAGCAGGAGCGCACCCGTGGGGATCTTGTTATAAAAACCGGCGCTGAACAAGGTTGCCGTTTCCATGTCGACCGCCATCACTCGGATCAGGCGCAGATACGCCTTGAACTTCTCGTCATGCTCCCAGACACGCCGGTTGGTGGTATAGACGGTGCCGGTCCAATAATCTCGTGCATGGTTACGGATAGTGGTCGAGACGGCTTTTTGCAGGTTGAACGCCGGCAGGGCAGGCACTTCCGGGGGGAAGTAATCGGTGGACGTCCCTTCGCCGCGTATTGCTGCAATCGGCAGAATCAAGTCGCCGAGCTTGTTCTTTCGCTTGATCCCGCCGCATTTGCCGAGGAACAGACAGGCTTCGGGGCTCACCGCGCCGAGCAGGTCCATCACGGTGGCAGCGTTGGGGCTGCCCATCCGAAAGTTGATCAGGGTGATGCCTTCTGCCGTGACGGTGGGCATGGCCTTCCCTATGCCGCGGATGGGGACGTTGTACCACTCCGAGAACTTTTGCAGGTAATCATTAAAATTGACCAGCAGGATATGTTTGCCAAACTGTTTAAGTGGGGTATCCGTATAGCGCGGCAGCCAGTTCTGTACGATCTCTTCTTTTGTTCTCATGGAATCTCCGGGAGGGTAGGAGGAATTTTTAGCGCTAATCTTACTTCATGTTATTCCACCCATGCTTTTACAAAATAAATGGATCCCATCAAATTTGAAAATTTGGCTTGTCACGTCAAAGTCAATTGCTTAATCTTATTCACTACTACAGACAAATTCCCCAATACTTCCTTATTTCGAAAGCGAACGATCCTGAGCCCTATATCATTTAAAGCTTTTTCACGCCTTGCATCCTCTTCCTGTTGCAAATCATGGATATCTCCATCCACTTCGACAACCAACGCAGCCTTATGGCAATAGAAATCGACAATGAACCCGGCAATGATCTGTTGCCTCCGAAAATGGACACCTAACTTATTGGCACGTAATTCCTGCCAAAGTACAGTTTCGGCAGGAGTCATTTCATGACGTAATTCGCGAGCACGCTGTAATTTTTCTTTGGTTATCTTTTGACCGGGAATAATGTTTTTGACGGGCATGGCTTGATCATTTTACCCCTCTCCCGTCTCCCCTAAAGGGGAGAAGCCAAATCATCACCCAACAAGCTCCCTTCCCACTTGGGAAGGGCGGGGGGATGGGTCCTTATACTCTTATGAACCGGCTATAACGCCACTCCAATGCCTCTCTGCTGGGATAATGATTCTTTAAACTGGGCAAAATCAATTTTGTGTTGTGCAATCCTTTTAGCCCGTGCTGCAAAACAGGACCGTCTTCCTCTTCCAAAACATCTGCTCGGACTTGAATAACATAATCAGGGGTAACACCTAATATAAAGCTGTCATAAGCAGCATGATGTAATTTGCAGAGAGCAATACCATTGTCAATTGTCATCTTGCTTTCTGGTGCACTATCAGGAACGATATGTGCAGCATCAAGCAACACACGATGCTTCAGACGGCAAAAAGCACATTGTGAACGATATGCGTCCAGAACCTTTTCTCGAAAGCTTCTTTGCTGCAATCTAACCTTAACAGTGGCTGTTATATACGCGTGCCGTGCATCAGACATTTCTGCAGTTTGCCGAGAGATATTTGATTCAGAATAGGCGTAGGTGGGAAGCGGATCATCAACAGAAACTGTAAATGTCAGAGTGCCTGGATCATCACCAACAATGTATACAGGGTATACAGCTAAATATCTGCCGGGTTGCAGTCCGTGCAAATAAATGAGCGGGAGATTTAGCTCAAACACCTTCCGCAAGCCCACGTTATCAACGTGATTAGGGTTATCACCACGGTATCGATATTGCAGAAAACCATCTTTCTCGAGATAGTTGTCGTCATAAGGGCCCTTTACTGTAGTTGTAATTGAAAGTGGCAACCTAAGAATTTTGGGTTTGAATATACCGTTTGGGGCGACAAGCGGGACTCGCTGTCCTTGAAACTCAAAACCCTGTAATAGTAAATCTCGAGCCAGCACATCCCCATGCATATTGACCTGCTCCGAAAGCCAATTGAATGCTGCTAAGCGAACTTGAAGGTCAATATCCATAACAAGATTTTACTTCACTCTAGCATCTCATTTCATTATGACAGAACAATGATTTCTTCTCATAAATGTAGATATAATTATATTAAGTGCTTGTGGAGTTCAATTAATTTCTGCTGTGTAAACGCAGCAAGTACGACAAAGTTTGTCAGAAGAGCGCCTGTTATGGGCGCGCTGCTTGTTACTGGCGTCTGGCGCGCCGATATAGCGAATGCGTAAATTACTCCACAAGCACTATCTTGAACATACGTCTACACTATGAGTCTTACATTATTAAGATCCCCGAAGACCTTAAAGAAGATTTTTTCAAACTTAGAGATCGTGAAGATGTTGCGACTTTACTTGAAATTACAAGCAAGCAACTAAATTTTCATTTATATATACTTCGACCCTCGACTAAGTACACAAAATTTTATATTCCAAAAAAGTCAGGTAAATATAGAGAAATTTCAGCGCCTATATCGCCAATAAAAATTATCCAACGAAAGCTCAAACAAGTTTTGGAAGCAGTTTATCAACCTAAGCCAGCAACACAGGGGTTCCGATCTAATCATAGTATTGTTACAAATGCAAGAATACACAAAAGGCGTCGCTATGTTTTAAATCTTGATTTGGATAACTTTTTTTCAACTATCCACTTCGGACGCGTTCGCGGTATGTTCATGGGTAACCCATACCGCCTTAACAACGAAGTATCAACGATACTTGCTCAAATTTGTTGCCACGATGGACATCTGCCTCAAGGTGCTCCAACATCTCCAATTATTTCTAATATGAT
>JAICRQ010000014.1 GCA_025966435.1 Anaerolineales bacterium
GATGGATTCCTGTTCCCAGTTACGTGCAATGCGGGTGACCATTTCCCCGCGCTCATCCCGCAGCATCAGGAAGCCACGTTCGGCTCCCATCATTCCAACAATGGTATCCATCACGATTTGCAGGACCTCATCCACTTCAAGGGTAGAGTTGATCACTTCCCCTATTCCTGCTAACGCCTGCAAATGGCTGAACCGCTGTTCAAACGGGATGAGGAGCTCGCTAACCTGCGTCAGCGAGTTTTCAAGGACCTTCAGTTCATCGACGGCTTCCTGCGGAACGTGCTTAAACTCCAAAGAGTTGCGCAGCTTGGCGCTTTGCTGGGTAATGGCAACGACCTGGTCGTTGATGGAAGTGGTCTTGGCTTTGATTGAATCCATGATGTGTCCTTCATATCACCAAGAACCGCCGCTGATGAATTGGAAAATTAACGGGTGGGCTTGCCCAGAAACAAGTAACGAATACGTTCCACGATAACCTGTTTGCGTAAATCAAACGCGGCACGGCGGACCTGTGTGACGTCTGCAATTCTGGAAGTATAAAGGGATGTCTGATGTTCGTCCAGAAGGACTTTGATTTCCCCGGCTTTTGCCGGCAGGATGCGCGTCAGTTTCGCGGCACGTTCCATGGGTGTGCTGTGGACGGGAACGGCCTGATCCAGGTTTCGCAGCGCAAAGTTCACACTTTCAAAGGCTCTTTCGATAGGGGAGAGCCTGACCCAGGTTTCCCAGCGGATAACCCAGGCAGGGACATCGATTCCGGTGCGCTCAATGGCACTCCGCAGGAAGCTGGGAATACGGGCAGGGAGGTCATACCGATACCGGCGGCCGATGAGAATCATCAACCCTGTGACGATCATTAGTAAGGGAAGCAGATAATAGATAGGCTGGATGCCCATGAGCGCCTGTTGAGCAGAGGAATCCACTCCTTCTTCATCCCGCTCTCGGCTGGCAAACTGTCCCTCCTCTTCGGGAAGCAGGTTGTTTGGGAGATTTAATCCCGATGCGTCTAAAGGATCTTGCGGTGGGAGTGGACGATCCAGGGGAGCCTGTCCGGCTGTGGGTTCGAACTCCACCCAGCCAATGCCCGGGAAGAACACTTCGGGCCAGGCATGAGAATTCAGCCTGCGAACTACATAGGTATTCTCATCACGCTCGCCTTGTGCAAATCCCACTGCCATGCGGGCCGGAACCCCAACCGAACGCAGCATGAGGACTTCCGCCGAGGCATAGTACACACAATAGGCTTGTTTGAAATCGAACAATACCCATTCCAGACTGTTCTTATTGCGCGGGGGCTCAGGAATGGTCTGAGAATAAACAATGTTTTCACGCAAGTACCGCGTGATCAAACTGGCTTTTTCATACGGTGTTTGAGCGTCTGCTGTGATCTCTTTGGCGAGTTCCTGGATACGCGGCGAAAAGTCTTGTGGGAGCTGCAGATATTTTTGCTTGATCCATTCCGGATAGGCAGTGCCTGCCTCTTGCAATTGCTGCCGGTTAGGGTTGCTGAGAATGGCATCCAGTTGGTAGGTTTCGCCGCCCCGCAAAGCGGGGTAAGCGTGCCACGCGACCATATCCTTGCCCATCTCTGCCGGGACGGCGAACGTCACACCCGGGCGGCTGATCCAGATCGGTTGGGCAGGGGAGTAGAGCAGAGAGAAGTTGGTCTGACCAGTGTTGAAAACGAAGTGAGCCGGCGTCTTTTCCTGTGTATCCACCTGGAAGGGGTTTGTCACAGCCGGAGAGTATTCCTCACGGACGGTACCGCTTGTATACCATTGTCCATTTTGAAAGCGATCGTACGTTCGCCCGCGCCAGTAATAGCGCGGCGGTTTTTCTTCAAAGGGCAGTTCCGGTGCTTCCACCTCGAACATCACCAGGTCAGAAAGCGGGAAACCACGCCCGAGGGCAAGATTCGAGCCAAAGAACTCGCCATTCCTATTGTTGCCCGGTGATTCCAGGGCGCTGACTGCGTTCTTCATGTTCTCTGTGAACTCACGCCAGGGTTTGGCGGCTTGGTTCCACGTCTTCACTGCGGCGTTCATACTGGAAAGCGAAGCCGGGACCGTCCACGCGACCACAATGACCAAGCCGGCCGCGATTGCCATGCTGCTCGTCAGGTCTATGCCTGTGTCTGGAGAAAGAAAAATACGGCGCTCACGCCAGGATTGTTTATTTTGCAAAAGCTGCATGCGCCCCAGAAGCAGCAGAGCAATGAACGCAAAGAACGCCAGGAACCATAGGCGCCCCGCCACGCCGTTGTCGTAGTTCTGAATAATGATGAGCCCGATTGCAGCCGGAAGGATAGCGCCAAGGTAATTCTGGTTGCGAACCAGTGTAAAGCTCGCCCAAGAGCTGATGATCCAAAAGGCAATGGACATCAACGCAACGAAGAAGAGTGGGTCTTCCACCGGCCGGCGCGCCACGAAATCAGAGATAGCGAAAAACAAGCGTCCCCCTACACTGGCGAATTGCTCCTCGAGGGATGCATTCTGGTCGATGACCAGTGTCCACTGTAGAGGCAGCAGGATGATCATATAAAAAAACGTCAGCCAGCGCACAGTCCGGCGCTGGAACGTGCTATACCCGAGTGCGATGCCGATCACAAACCCCATATACGTGAAGGTCTGAGTCAGATAAAGGAATGGAGTCCAGGTGGTCGCAACGAGTCGCGAAGCCACAGTCTGTAAGAGGACAAAGAGCAGTCCAATGGCGGCCCAATCCCACCAGCGTGATTGCGGTACGTGTAGCTTTTCCATTTTTCGAGGGTAAGTGTACAATAAAAAGGAGTAGAGGAGCTAATCCTGCAGAGGGGTTTTTCTACAATTGTGATGATAACGCAAACGGAAATACTTTTCTGAGTTTTAATAAACTCTAACGTTCGTCTAACATTATGAATTCAAAGGACACCGGTATGGATACCCTTCTCGAAAGCGGAGTTGACTGGATCGTTGCTATTCAGTCCCTTGGCAGCTGGCTCGAATTGCCGATGATATTTTTTTCGAATTTGGGGAATGAAAATTTTTTCTTCCTGGTTTTGCCTTTGCTCTACTGGAGTGTAGATACGGGGTTAGGTCTGCGCGTTGCCTTCATCCTTGCTACCAGTAACTATTTTAATTCCATCATCAAGCTGTCATTTGCCGCCCCACGGCCCTTCTGGGTGAGCACACAGATCGAACCAATCTTGTACGAAAATACATTCGGCATTCCCTCCGGTCACGCACAGAATGCAGCCGCGTTTACTGGCATTGCGGCTGCCAGGGTCAATACATCCTGGGCATGGGTGACGGCAATTCTCCTCACATTTTTCATTGGCTTTTCCCGCCTTTATCTCGGTCTGCACTTCGTGCATGATGTCCTCGCCGGTTGGGTCCTGGGATATGGGCTCCTGTTTTTATTCACGCGCTTCTGGAACCCTGTCGCTGGCTGGCTTCGCACAAAAACACTTGCTCAACAAATTGCGCTGGCGTTACTAACCTCTTTGATCATGATCCTTGTCGCCATACTGGCAACAACCCGATTGGAGGGGTATGTCTTTCCTGCTGAGTGGGTGGACAATGCACTTCGTGCGGGACCCCTGCCGGACCCGGTTTCGATTGAGGGCACATTTACCTCGGCCGGGTCGTTCTTTGGTCTGGCAGCCGGTGCCGCCTGGATCGCCTCTCGAGGCGGGTTTCTAACGGAAGGCCCGATCGAAAAGCGCGCTTTGCGCTATGTGATTGGTCTGCTTGGAATCATCGTCCTGTGGTTTGGGCTGGGCCAGGTCTTCCCGGACGGTGAAACCATCGTCCCCTTAATCCTTCGCTACGTCCGTTATGCGCTCGTTGGTTTCTGGGTGACGGGGGGAGCACCTTGGTTATTTTTTCATTTCAATTTAGTAAGGGGGTCCAAGATGTAGGATGCCCGTCTGTTATAATCCCAGTTCTACGGCTTAATTCCTGGGAGAACTCATTATTTCATGACCCTCGAGCGCGGCGCATTATTACATAAAAGATATCGCATTGTTGAGATCCTCGGGCAAGGGGGAATGGGCTCCGTCTATCGCGCAGTCGATGAAAATCTTGGAGTGGATGTGGCGGTGAAAGAAAATCTGTTCACCACCGACGAATACGCGCGGCAGTTCCGCCTCGAAGCCGTTATCCTTGCAAACTTACGCCACCCCAACTTGCCGCGTGTAACCGATCATTTCGTGATCGGGGATCAGGGTCAGTATCTCGTAATGGATTACATCGAGGGGGAGGATCTGCGCCAGCGTATGGAGCGCATGGGGAATGTGACAGAAGATGAGGCAATTCTCATCGGCGCCGCGATCTGCGACGCACTGGCATATCTCCATACTCGCAAGCCTCCTATTTTGCACCGAGACCTCAAGCCGGGCAATGTCAAGATCACACCCGATGGACACATCTTCCTGGTGGACTTTGGCCTTGCCAAGGTGTTACATGGAAGCCAGGCTACCACCACTGGCGCGCGTGCAATGACCCCCGGTTATTCCCCGCCGGAACAATATGGCACTGCTCGCACCGATTCTCGCACGGATATTTATTCCCTTGGCGCCACTCTTTATGCGGCGCTGAGCGGCATCATCCCGGAAGATGGGCTGGCACGCGCGATGGATAACACCCAGCTTACCCCGCTGCGCAAGCGTAACAGCAAGGTGTCGCGCCGGTTGGCGGCGACGATTGAACGGGCGATGGGGATCGACCCGGCGGACCGTTTCCAGACCGCAGAGGAGTTCAGGCGCTCGCTGATGGGATCAAAAACAAAGACGCAGCTTTTGCCTGGCGAATATGTCATTGAGCCTCCACCGGGAGATGCGGTCGAGGACTTCCGGCAGGGTGCGATTGAGAAAGCATCACAGCCTTCTGTCGTAGATCACAAGTCCGTCATTCCAAAAGTCTCAGCGGCAGGGGAACTGCCTGTCTTTAAACCCAAGCGAAGACGGCGAAAAAACCGCCGGTTCGTTCCGCTTTTGTTGGGGGCACTCCTTCTGCTTTCCTTCGGGATCGTGGCATTTGTGCGTCTGCGGCCGGGAGATGTGCCGCCCCAGATGAAGAATTTGTTCGCTCCCATCATGGAATTTGAGTTACCCCCCAACTGGGGTTTTAGTTTACCTGCGCCCGCGCCGGGGGGAACATCTACTTCTCAGCAACTACCGACCGTGACTCCGCTGACTGCTCAGCCGACGGCAACGGCAACGACCGTAGTCCTGACACAGACTGCTCCACCGACAATAGAGATCACGCCCACGGTTGAGAATCTGCCTGTTCCGGTCGCGACCGCTTTGGGCGGTGGGACAGGTCAGGTCGTGTTCGCTTCCACACGCTCTGGCATTCCACAACTCTATCTGGTCAACGCTGACGGCACGGATCTCACACAGCTTACCATCGTGGAGCAGGGTGCCTGCCAGCCGTCCTGGTCGCCGGATGGATTGCAATTGGTATTTATCTCTCCCTGCCTCGGGCGGGCGGACTTTTTCGAGACGATTTATAACGAATCCAGCCTGTATGTCATCAACGCAGATGGCACTGGGTTGGACCAATTGACAGCCGCGCCCGGTTCAGACTTCGAGCCAGCCTGGTCGCCAGACGGCACTCGTATTGCCTTCACATCTGTACGCGGTGGCTTTCGCCAAATCTACTCCCTGGATATCGAATCCCGCGAGGTGACTCTCCTGACAAACACAAACAGCGCGATTGAGAGCAGTCAGCCATCCTGGTCCCCGGATGGCTCAAAGATTACCTATTTGGTGAAACGTGTTGGCGCGTATCAAATATGGTCCATGAACGCGAATGGGCAGGAAGCCGTTCAGATTACTCGAAGCGGGCAGGACATCTGGGATTATCTGCCAAGCTGGTCTACGGATGGACGGACCGTCTTCTTCAATCAGCGACGCCCGGGCGCGTTCCGCCCCTGGCTGATGCAGATCGACCTGGAGGACTTGAGCCAGGAACCTCGACGTCTGAATTTCATTACCCCCATTGAGGATGTTTCCGTTTCGGCGGATGGCTACTGGCTGGTCTTCGAAGGTATGGACAGTGAAGGCAACCGGGAAATCTACTATATGACCGTTGCCGGAAGCGGCCGCACGCGGCTGACGAACGATCCCAAGATCGATTTCGACCCCGTCTGGCGCCCTCTCCAAACCCCCTAGCTATTTCAATGCACGAAAGCCCGTTACACAAAACAGTGACGGGCTTTTTCTTATACTTCTCTTATTGACGTCACTCTTTTACGCATGATATGATTATTTATCAATGAATAGCACTCTCTGTTCGAGAGTGCTAACTATGTGATGACCATGCCTGAATTGACCGAGCGCCAGAAGACGCTTCTTCTACTGATTATACGAGATTACATCGAATCCGCTCAGCCGGTTGGCTCGAAGCGGCTGGTAGAGCATTACCATATTAATCTTTCATCCGCCACCATCCGCAATGAAATGGCTGCCCTCACGGACATGGGTTACCTGCGCCAGCCACATACCTCAGCTGGTCGAGTCCCCACCGAAGAAGGATATCGTTATTTTGTCAGTCAAATGATGAACCAGGCGGAGCTGCCTGAGGCTGTTCAGGCGACCATTGCGCATCAATTCCATCAATCCCGCCCGGATGTTGATCAGTGGATGACCCTGGCGGCATCCATCCTTGCGCATCAATCGCAGGGAGTTGCCGTTGTCACAGCCCCTCATACCGACAAGGCAAAATACAAGCATGTGGAATTGATTTCTACGCAGGGACGTCAGGTTCTAATGGTGCTGGTATTGGTGGGTGGAGAAGTGAGTCAGCAGATTCTCACACTGGCAGAGCCTGTTTCACAGGAGAGGCTCAGCCAGACCGCTGCACGTCTCAATAAGCTACTGTCAGGTCTGGCGGTGGACGCTATGACGGCACTGCCGGTGCGCTCCGACGCCCTCGATCAGGATATCCTAACTCTGATTGTTCAGGACTTTCGCCGTGCAGCAAACCGCGTCTCGGGTGAAATTTATACCGACGGCCTGACCAATGTGTTGGGAGAGCCGGAGTTTGCCGAATCCGATGAGGCACGTCGTGCCTTGCGTATCTTTGGGGAACGTTCTACCCTGGAGGAGTTGATTGCACGCACGGCAATCAATAGCAATGTTGGTGGGTTGCAGGTGCTCATCGGAGGCGAAGGCGGCTGGGAAGAACTGCGGCAGTGCTCGATGATCATAGCGCGCTATGGCGTTCCCGGTTTAGCAACCGGAACCTTAGGTGTACTCGGCCCGATGAGAATGTCCTATGCGCGCACAATCCCCACTGTGCGATATGTTGCGGGACTACTAAGTGATCTGGTGAATGACACCATTTCTGGTGAATAATCAAACTCTAATGTCATTGCGAGGAGCGTAGCGACGAAGCAATCTCCCGTTATGAATAGGAGAAACGCTCAGAAAGTTTGTAATGACGAACAGGTGAAAGTATGGTTGAAAAAAAGAAACACACCCACGAAGAAGAACTCGGAGAGAGCCAGGCGGAAGGCGTGGCAACCTCGCAAGACACGTCTTTAGACGTGGAGCAATTGTCAGCAGAGATGGAAGTTTTGAGGAAGAAACTCGAAGAGGCTGCTTCCAAAACTACCGAATATAAAGACAGCTGGCTGCGTTCCCAGGCAGAGTTCCAGAACTATCGCAAACGTATCGAGCGTGATAACGAGCTGACTTACATCTCGTTGAAGGGCGATATCATCAAAAAGATTTTGCCTGTACTCGACGATCTTGAGCGCGCCCTTCAAAACCGTTCTGGGGATGATGCCTGGGCAAATGGTATAGAGCTGATAGCGCGCAAGTTCCAGAACATCTTGCAGAGCGAAGGCATAAAACGAATCGAGGCAGTGGGTAAGGAATTTGACCCCAACCTGCATGAAGCGGTTTCACATGAACCTGTCGACGGCGTGCAAAGCGGACATGTGATCGGCGTCGTCCAGAATGGATACATGCTCGGCGAGCGGGTCATACGCCCGGCGCTGGTGCGCGTGGCACAATAAAACATTGCATGTTGCGAGGAGCGTTCGTTGCGACGCCACTGGCACCGCACGCGGTTTTTGAAATGCCTTAGCATTTCATGGCAACCATGCAGGTGAGCAATCTCCTGCTGCCAAGTTGGCTGAGATGGCTTCGCCGTAAAGCGGCTCGCAATGACGTGTATGGTAGAGGAGAATTTATTTCATGGCAAAAATCATCGGCATTGATCTCGGCACGACCAATTCTGTTGCGGCTGTTATGCAGGGTGGTGAACCGCTTGTCATCCCCTCGGCGGAAGGCGAACGGCTTGTGCCCTCTGTCGTAGCCGTCAATAAAAATCATGAGCGGCTGGTGGGACGTGTGGCGCGCAACCAGGCGATCACCAATCCGCAGAATACGATCTTCTCGATCAAGCGCTTCATGGGGCGCAAGACCGGTGACCCGGAAGTGGAACGGACGCGCCAGCGTGTTCCCTATACCGTGACCGAAGCCCCCAATGGAGATGTACGCGTCCAACTGGATGAGAAAGATTACTCGCCTCCGGAAGTCTCCGCGATGATTCTGGCAAAGATCAAACGCGATGCAGAAGCCTATCTGGGTGAGACGGTTTCACAGGCGGTGATCACAGTCCCGGCGTATTTCAACGATGCGCAGCGCAACGCGACGAAAGATGCAGGCAAGATTGCTGGTCTCGAAGTGCTCCGGATTATCAATGAGCCGACTGCTTCTTCGCTGGCGTATGGTTTGGATAAAAAGAAAAATGAAATTATCGCCGTCTATGACCTTGGCGGTGGTACGTTCGATATTTCTATTCTCGATGTAGGCGATGGCGTTTTCCAGGTTCGGGCGACGAGCGGCGATACGTTCCTTGGCGGCGACGATTTTGATGTGCGCATCATGGATTACCTCATCGAGCAGTTCAAGAAGGATAACGGAATCGATCTGCACAATGACCGCCAGGCATTGCAGCGTTTGAAGGAAGCCTCCGAAAAGGCAAAGATCGAGCTTTCTACGACGATGCAGACGGAGATCAACCTGCCATACTTGACCGCCGATGCCAGTGGCCCTAAGCACCTGGTAATGACTATCAGCCGCTCCAAGCTTGAACAGTTGACAGCTGATCTTGTGGACCGGACGATTGCTCCCCTTAAGCAGGCATTGTCCGACGCCGGTTTGACCGCGGGCGACATCAACGAGGTGGTGATGGTTGGCGGTATGACGCGCATGCCCGCGGTGCAGGATCGCGTCCGTGCCTTCTTCGGTAAGGAACCTCACAAAGGTGTGAACCCCGACGAAGTTGTCGCGATCGGCGCAGCCATCCAGGCGGGTGTGCTCGGCGGTGAGGTTAAGGATATTCTGCTCCTTGATGTCACCCCGCTTACGCTCTCCATTGAAACGCTAGGCGGCGTCGCTACACCTCAGATCGAGCGCAACACAACCATTCCCACCCGCCGCAGCCAGGTCTTCTCTACCGCCAGCGACAGTCAGACGCAGGTGGAGATCCATGTTCTGCAGGGCGAGCGCCCGATGGCAGTGGATAACAAGTCGTTGGGAAAATTCATCCTCGATGGCATCCCACCTGCCCCGCGCGGCATGCCCCAAATCGAAGTGACGTTTGATATCGATGCGAATGGCATCCTCAAAGTCACAGCACAGGATAAAGCGACCAGTCGTTCGCAACACATTACGATCACGGCCTCTTCTGGACTTTCCGAATCGGAGGTCGACAAAATGCGTAAGGACGCGGAAGCGCACGAAGAAGAAGACCGCAAGCGCAGAGAGTTAATTGAAGTTCGCAATAATGCAGACAATACGGTCTACGCTGCGGAAAAAGCCCTGCGGGAGTTCGGCGATAAAGTCCCTGCTGACACGAAGTCCGAGGTCGAGACGAAAGTGGCGGAGGTCAAGAAAGCGTCCGAAGGCGAAGATGTTGCCGCCATTACGTCCGCGACGGAAGCTCTGGGGCAGGCTGTTCAAAAGATCGGGGCCTCTGTCTATCAATCAGGACAAAATATGCCCGGCAGCGATGGAGCGACCGGCACGGACACAAATCCAAACCCCGAAGCCGGCCCCGATGTCGTCGAAGGCGAAGTAAAAGAATAAAATTCAGAGAGTAGCGAATTGAGTCCAGAGATTAATCTCTACTACCTATGAGCAACCGCGACTACTACGAAATCCTCGGTCTCCCACGGAACGCGAGCAACGATGAGATCAAAGCCTCGTTTCGTAAGCTCGCGCGTCAATACCATCCCGACGTGAACAAGGAAGATGGTGCCGAGGAAAAGTTCAAAGAGATCAACGAAGCCTATGGTGTGCTCTCGGACCCGGACAAGCGTGCCCGCTACGACCGCTTTGGCAAAGAAGGACTCGGCAACATGGGTGGCGGCTTCCACGATTACACGGCGGACTTTAGCGACATCTTCGAAGAGCTCTTCGGTAGAGGCTTTGGCTTTTCCACCGGACGGCGCTCACGTAACTCTCCGCGCCGCGGACGTGACTTGCAGCAGTCTGTTGTACTGACATTCGAGGAAGCTGTCTTTGGTGTCGAGAAAGAGATCGAGTTCCAGCGCGAAGAGACCTGTTCCCGTTGCAACGGCTCCGGCGCAGAACCCGGTACGACTCCCATACGCTGTGTCACCTGTCAGGGACAGGGTGAAGTACGCCAGGTGCGTCAGACCTTCCTGGGACAAATGGTACAGACGTCGACCTGCCCAACCTGCAACGGGCGTGGAGAGACGATTTCATCGCCCTGTAAAACCTGCCACGCCACCGGGCTGGAACGAAAGACCGTTAAGAAAAAAGTGCAAATCCCCGCGGGTGTGGATGGCGGCACGCAGATCCGCTTGGCAGGAGAGGGTGGACCCGGCGCCAGTGGCGGACCGACGGGAAGCCTGTTCCTGATCCTGGACGTCCAGCCGCATCAATTCTACAAGCGTCGTGAGAACGACATTATCTTGAACCTCGATATCAATGTGGCGCAGGCGGTTCTCGGAGCGGAGATCGAAGTTCCTACACTGGATGGAGATGAGAAGCTGAAAATCCCATCCGGGACGCAGCCCGGCAAAGTCTTCCAGATCAGGAACAAAGGAGTTCCCCATTTGCGCCGCAGTGGACGAGGCGACCAGTTAGTGATCGTCAACGTAGCTGTGCCGACCAAGCTCACCAAGGAACAACGCGAGTTATTTGAGAAACTGGCAGAGAGCCTGGGCACAACGGTCAAACCACAGGAAAAGGGATTTCTCGATTGGCTGAACGAAGCGCTGGGTGGAAGTTAAAGCAGAGAATCGTCATTTGACGGTTCTCTTTTTTTATGCTATAATTATGAATACTTGAGCAATTATTCATATATTATGGTACTCAAAGAACACACCTCCACACACCTAGCTGACCTGTTCAGCGCCCTTAGCGATCCCACCCGGTTGCGGCTCATTTCCGTTTTGCTGGAAGGCGAAAGGAACGTTGGCGAACTTGCAGCTCATCTCGAAATGACGGAGTCCGCTGTGTCTCATCAACTGCGCGGACTGCGCCAGCTGCGCTTGGTCCGCAGCCGCAAGGATGGGCGCCAGGTGTTTTATGCGCTTGATGATGACCATGTTGCAAAGCTTTACCGCCTCGGGATGGAGCACGTGGAACACGGATAACGGTATGGAAATATTTTTGAAGTTGTTTTTGCTGGTGTATTGCACGCTGTTTCTTCTGTTCGCTATGCTTCTGCCTGTGTATCGAGTCTGGAGAACAACGAGACTCAACCCATATAAGCTTGGTTCTTCCGATTCGGCGCACGATTATATCGGCAGAAATTTTCGGCTCGCGGTAACTGCCTGTACGTTGGTCATCTTCGCATTTGTGTTCTTGCCGTCTCTGTATCGTCAGCTCCTCCCCATTCCCTATGTATCTCATGAAGTTTTTGCCTGGATTGGAATAGCCTTGCTATTGTTCGCCCTGGTTTGGATCCTCATTGCACAATCGCAGATGCAAACTTCATGGCGGATCGGCATCGACGAAGACGTCAGAACCGACCTTGTACAACGTGGGTTATTTAAGATTTCCCGCAATCCTATTTTTCTGGGAATACGCATGATGCTAGTAGGTTTGTTCCTAGTCCTTCCTAACGCGGTGATGCTGGTGATATGGGTCGTTGGTGAAATACTCATACAGATCCAGGTGCGCCTGGAAGAGGAGTTTCTGACGCGTATTCATGGAGATCACTATCGCACCTACCAGCAGCAAGTCCGCCGCTGGATATAGGCAATCAGATGCAAAATAATCACTCCCATACCCATTCTCATTTGCGCGAAGCCTCCAGACAGACAATAAAGCGCCTCTCTATCTCGCTTTTTCTCACCCTCGCCTTTGTCGTCATCGAGGCGGGGGCAGGTATATTTGCCAACAGCCTCGCTCTTCTCACAGATGCCGCGCACAACCTGACCGACGTTATTGCATTGGGTCTAACCTGGTTTGCGGTGCGCGTCACCTCACAACCTGCGAACGCGCAAAAGACGTATGGTTATCACCGCGCCGGGATTCTGGTCGCGCTTCTGAATTCGACTACTCTGGTGCTGATCTCGCTTGGAATTTTCTATGAAGCGTATCGTCGGTTTATGAGCCCTCCCGATGTGGACTCAGGCGTTCTCATTGGCGTCGGTCTGATCGCGGTGTTGATCAATCTGGCTACGGCGTTGCTTATTCATCGTGGCAGCGAGCACGATCTCAACCTGCGCTCGGCATTCGTGCATTTGATGGGGGATGTGCTCTCCACGGTCGGCGCGGTGATTGCGGGTGTAATTATCTATTTCACGGATGCGAATTGGCTCGATCCGTTCGTCAGCGTATTGATCGGTTTCCTTATTCTCTATAATGCCTGGGGCATCCTGCGCGATGCGATCGATATTTTGCTCGAAGCGACGCCGCGCGATGT
The DNA here is from genome assembly GCA_025966435.1 of Anaerolineales bacterium. Classification (GTDB taxonomy): domain Bacteria; phylum Chloroflexota; class Anaerolineae; order Anaerolineales; family Villigracilaceae; genus Defluviilinea. The sequence continues at coordinate 12,900 of JAICRQ010000014.1, forward strand.
AAATATCCCTGCCATGGTCAGGGATATCGCGCGAGTGGACGGCGTGCTTGGCATCCATGATATCCATGTTTGGAGTCTTACGCAGAGCCTGCGGACCATGTCTGCACACATCCTTACCGATGATGTTCATATCAGTACAGGCGCGGAGATTCAACGTCAGATCAATGAGGTTCTTGCTCATCGCTACAACATCACGCATGCAACCCTTCAATTGGAGTGCGTGGATTGCTTCCCCGATTCGCTCTACTGCGATCTGAACGGTCACGTTCATATGCACGACACGCCTCATCCGACGCACATTGGTCATTAATAATAAAGGGCGAAAAGCGTTCATTGTCGCCGGGGAAAAATTGAGTGATAATCATGTCCTATGATTAAAAAAATACTACTGAAAATATGGCGCGTGCTTCCTCTCTGGCTGCAGATTGTGTTGTCGCGTTACATCCGACCCTTGTTTCACGTTTTTGCGGCAGCAGTCATCATCGATGAACAAATGAAAATCCTCCTTGTGAAATCGACGTATAACCGTTTTCACCCCTGGGGGTTGCCGGGCGGAGGTTTGGAATATGGGGAACATCCGGAAGAAGCGGTTGCACGAGAAGTCTGGGAAGAAACAGGCTTACGCGTTGATGTGGAAAAACTCATAATGATTCACACCTTCCGGCAAGATCAGGTGGGGATGTACTATCTTTGCAGGATTACAGGCGGCACATTCTATCCCAGCGACGAAGTATCCGAATTTGCTTACTTTTCCCTGGACAATTTGCCAGACGTGCGTATGTTTGATCGAGATCTCCTGAGAAGATTGTACGGAATCCTGGAACATGAACTGGCTTGAAGTTTCGCTCACCGTCAATGGGGAATTGGCAGAAGCCGTGGCAGATGTGCTGGCACGTTTTGCCTATAGCGGCGTGATGATGGAGCAGGGCGTGAAATATACGGATGACGAAGATGCTGGTACGCCTACCGGACCGATCACCGTCCGTGTCTATCTGGAGATGAACGATCAGATCGAGGAGACGCGTCAGAAACTGGAAGAGTCTCTCTATTACCTCGGCAGGATTCAACCGTTACCCACAGCATCCTACAAACAGATCGCCGATCAGAACTGGATGGAAGCCTGGAAACAGCACTACAAACCGATCCTCGTCGGCGAGCGGCTCGTCATTGTCCCTGCCTGGATGGACTCCCCCGACCCAAATCGTATCCCCATCAAGATCGACCCCGGCATGGCATTCGGCACAGGTACACATCCCACGACACAGTTGTGTTTGGAATTAATGGAGAAGACGATAGTCGATACTCGATCATCGAATAACGAATTTCGAGTAATCGATGTCGGCTGTGGCTCGGGAATCCTCTCCATCGCGGCGCTTAAGCTGGGCGCAATCTCCGCGCTCGGTGTGGATATCGACGAGACGTCCATTAGTAACGCCCGTCAGAATGCCGATGCGAATCAGATCGGCGCAGAACTAATTCTTGGGGTGGGCTCCGTGCAGGAAATCTTAGACGGAAAGTTCCCTTTTCGTACAGCCCCTCTTGTCGTTGCAAATATCCTGGCGCCCGTGATCGTACGCCTCTTTGATGCCGGTCTTGCGCAATTGATGGAAACGGGTGGCGCGCTGATCTTGAGCGGGATCCTGCAGGAACAGGCACCCAGCGTGATCGATGCCGCACGGGTGAAAGGTCTAGGGGTGAGAGAACAGCGCCGGATGGGCGACTGGGTTGCGCTTACAATGAGTTGACAACTTGCTAACTTAGCATGATTTCCTGGATGAAACATTTAATTGAATGTTAGAATACCGCCCACAGGCGGAGCAGTCCTGTGGATAATTTATTCAAAGGAGAATGTACGATGAACAGGAACAGGCAAATTATTTTAGCAATTTTTGTCTTAGCGCTTGCTGCATTAGCATGTAATGCGGTGGCGGGTGGCGGAGGTGGGGGGACAGACGACCCAACAGGTCCCACTTTTACTCCCAGCCCGAGAGTTATTTTCAGTGATGATTTTTCATCTTCACAGTGGGGCATAGGCACCGATGCAGACAGCTCCGTGGAATATGCTAATAACGCTTTACGGATGATTGTGTACACAACCAATTACTTTGTATGGAGCACACCCAATGATCAGGATTATCAAAATACTCACATGGAAGTGACTGTCAGTAATAGCGGTACTGATTCCACCACCGCTTTCGGTATCATGTGCAACCAGCAACCCACAACAAGCAACTTCTATTATGTAGCCATGACGCCGGCGGGTGAATACGCTATTGCCAAGGCCGTGGAAGGACAGGAGGACCTGTTCCTTACCAATAACGATCAATGGGCGTCCTCCGATCTGATTGCCACAGATGCTTCTTCCTATAAGGTTGGTATGGATTGCGGCAATGGCGCGATCACCCTGTATGTAGACGGTCAGGAAATCGCTTCTGTGGCTGATGCCTCATACGTCGACGGCGGTGTTGCTCTGTTCACCTGGAGTGGAGAGGATGCAACCACAACAGATGTGTCGTTTGACGATTTCCTGATGACGGAACTCCCGTAACATTGCTCTATTTCATTAAGGTTTCATTGGAGATAACATGAAAACTAAAGTTTCAAGTCCTTTGATTGGAGTTGCCATACTTGTTCTCGTGGCACTTGCATGTAGCCTGCCGGGTAGCGGAGCACTCTTGGAAGATAATTTTTCGGGCAGCGGCTCTTGGGGGATAGGCACGGATGCAGATAGCTCCGTGGAGTATGCGAACGAAATGCTGAATTTCGTGGTCAACAAGGATTTGTATTTCGTGTGGAGTACCCCCAACGGGGAAGACTATGAGAATATCCACATGGAGGTGACTGCCAACAACAACTCCACGGACTCGGCGGCAGCGTTTGGCATTATCTGCAATTTGGCGATCACCAATACCTCCTATTATTTTGCTGTTACAGGTGCAGGGGAATATGCCATTGGCAGATATACACTTACGGGCGATACACTTCTAACAAACGACGGCCAGTGGGGCACATCAAGCCTGATCGCAGCAGATGCTCCTTCCTACCGCATCGGCGCAGATTGCGGCAACAATACCCTTACGCTCTATGTGGACGGACAGCAAATTGATTCGGTCAGCGATTCCACTTATACTTCTGGGAATGTTGGTGTGTTTGCCTGGAGTGGCGAAGAACTGAACGGTACAAATGTTTCCTTCGACGATTTTGTGCTAACAAAACTGCCCTAGTTAAGACGAGCCGCTTTGAATCCTGCATTCGCAACGGAATGCAGGATTTTTAATTCCACAGTCGAAAATCTGTGCTATGATTCAAGGGACATGGATCGCCGCAGACTCCTCTCATACCTGTTTTTGAATGTACTTGTGTCTGCTTGTGTTACCAGCGCGATCCTGTTCTGGTATCACCAGAATTATCGTTCGGTCAATCCATCTGTTCTTCAACCAGTTGCGCCTTTGGTCAATCAGAATGTCTCTGTTCCACAAGCCACATTGGATCCAGAAGTGGAAATACCCGTGGAAATTGTCAGTGTGATCGGGGCAGGGACGCTAAGCGCAGAGTGGGTTGTGGTGAGCTACACGGGCGAAGACCAAATCAATCTGGCAAACTGGGAGCTGCGCGATGAAGACAAGAATGTATTTATTTTTCCGCAACTTGTTCTTCATCCAAACGGCGCCGTGCAAATTCATACAGCTTCCGGAACGAACACAGTGATCGATCTTTACTGGGGAAAAAGCGATCCTGTGTGGCAATCTGGTGAAGAGGCACAGTTGTTCGACCCGAATGGAAACGTGCGTGCGGTGTATAAGGTGCCCTAATAATCGCGGTGGTTGAGTAGGGGTGGTTTTTTCCACCCTGTACGAAACCACTACTAAGAAATAAACAAGATGACTCAAGCACTCTATCGAAAATACCGGCCAAAAGAATGGGATGAAGTCGTAGGACAGGATCACGTCGTCACGACTCTCAAGCATGCCATCGCGGCAGATCGTGTCGCACATGCCTATCTTTTTGCCGGCTCGCGCGGAACAGGCAAGACCACCCTTGCGCGTCTTCTGGCGAAATCGGTTAACTGCCTGAATCTGGACCCAACAAAACGCCCCGACAATGAGTGCGAGAACTGCAAGGCTGTTACCGAGAACCGTTTCATGGACCTGATTGAGATCGACGCTGCCTCCAATACCAGCGTGGACGATGTTCGTGATCTGCGCGACAAGATCAATTTCTCGCCCTCGCAAGGCAAATATAAAATCTACATCATCGACGAAGTCCACATGCTTTCGACTCAGGCGTTCAATGCACTTCTCAAAACACTTGAAGAGCCACCGCCTCATGCCATCTTTGTCTTGGCCACAACGGAAATTCACAAGATTCCGGCGACAGTTTTGTCCCGTTGCCAGCGCCACGAGTTTCGACGCGTGCCGGTCGATGAAATCGTCGCCAACCTGAAAAAGATTGTCAACGCTGAGAAGATTCAAGCCGATGATGACGCGCTGATTCAAATCGCCCGTCAGTCTGCAGGTGGGATGCGCGATGCACAATCCCTGCTCGATCAACTTGCATCTATGGGTGATAGGATCACGCTCGCTCTTGCTCAAACTGTTCTTGGCACAGCCACAAGCCAGACTGTGTTAGATCTTATCTCCTCCGTCATGGACCACGATCCCGCGCATGGGCTGGAGACGATTCACAAGGCTCTCGATGCTGGCGCCGATCCGCGCTCGCTTGCGCGCCAGGTCGTGGAATATTTGCGCGGATTGATGCTTATTCAAATGGGCAATGTCAATCAGGTGGAAGCCACGGCGGATGTCAAGAAGCAGATGCAATCGCATGCGCGTTCCTTTTCAACGAGCGACGTCCTGCGCATGATGAAAGCCTTCAACAATGCCGCAACAGATTTGCGTGGCGGCTGGCAGCCCTCCCTGAGTTTGGAGCTTGCCCTGGCGGAAGTCCTGGATGCGCCGAATGAACCGGCTCCGCGTCCATCGACTTCCTCTTCTCCTGCGGAGACGGTTCGCATGCAGCCTCAGCCGACTCCCGTTACCCAATCGGAAGCTTCCCGTAAGCCTGGCGAAGAGGACTCGAACGAAGAAATGGATTCCAGCTTCGATCAAGAAACAGGGGTGCCGCGTCCTGTGGAAAAAGCAACTGTCAGTGCAGGTGATATTATCAAAGCTTGGAAGCACTTAGCTGCATCCCTGCCGAAAGCACAGGCAAATCTTTCTGCGTTGCTAAACTCTGTCAAGATGATCGATGTCCAGGGCAAAACATTGATTTTAGGTTTGGCAAGCGATGTACTGGTTTCGAAGATCGATAAGCCCGATCAGCTCGAAGCGATCCAAAAACTGATCAAGGATGAGTTTGGTGTCGAGATGAATATCCGCTGTGTGGTAACGACGGCAAAAGGCAAAGTTCCACCGAACGTCCCGCAGGATGGTATGGTCGCCGCCGCCATCCAGCACGGTGGCCAGATTGTGGATATGTAAAAGAACGATATTTGACGGTTAGACGTTGAACATCGAATATCGAATGTCGTTTACTGAGGTGTTTTATGGCAAAAGGATTTAACAAAGGACCGCAGATGGGTGGTGGGGGGATGATGGCACAGCTACAAAAAATGCAACAGCAACTGGCGGAAGCACAAGCCAAGCTTGCTGAAGAAACCGTTACAGCGACGGCGGGCGGCGGCGCGATCAAAGTCGTGATGACCGGCGACCAGAAATGTCAATCCGTCGAGATTAATCCTGATCTCCTCAAAGATGCGGATGCTGAGATGCTGCAGGATTTGGTTTTATCAGCCGTCAATATGGCGCTTGACCAGTCTCGTGAATTGGCTGCGCAGAGGTTAGGACCTCTTGCAGGCGGCTTGCCGTTTTAAGATTCCCTGAGCCCTCTTGGCTTTGTCCACTTAACTTTGTTTGAGCATATCAACACTTACATGAAAAGGATGATTAACTAACATATGCTTTTACCTGAATCTTTACAATCCCTGATCAATGCCCTGGAGCGCTTGCCGGGAATTGGCCCCAAGTCCGCTTCACGGCTGGCGTTCTATTTCCTGCGCGCGCCCGAGGAAGTCTCTCAAGACTTGGCGTCGGCGTTATCAAACTTGAAAGCGAATACAACGCTTTGCGAGGAATGTTTCAACATTACCGAAGCGGGCCGCGAACGATGTGAAATCTGTGAATCATTGCAACGAGACGGAAGCGTAGTCTGTGTTGTGGAAGAGGCGCTGGACGTTTTGGCGCTGGAGCGCACCGGCGGGTACAAAGGTAAATATCATGTCTTACAAGGAGTCTTATCTCCTATCGAAGGCATCGGACCAGACGATTTGAAGATCAAACAATTGATCGCACGCGTCAGCAGGGGCGAAATCAAAGAAGTGATTCTAGCTACCAACCCCAGCATGGAAGGCGACGCCACTGCGCTTTACTTGCAACAGCACTTGGAGCCACTCGGCGTACGGGTCACCCGCCTTGCACGCGGCTTGCCTGTTGGTGGTGATTTGGAATACGCGGATCAAAATACGTTGTTGCGTGCGTTATCTGGTAGACAGGAAATGAGTTAATGAAATCGCCCGAAGGGGCGATTTTTTATCATTTGAGGAGCGCCTTCAGGATGTCATCTAGGGTAAGAGTCTCATTTGAATCCTTAAGGTGTGCCATACGCCGGTATACTTCTGCGGCTGACTCATGAAAGCCACTGGGAAGACCCTCCTCAGTAAACGTGGATGCGATCTCTTTCATCTCTCCTTCGAAGCGCCAGGCCTTTGAGGTGACCCGCGCAATTCTTCGATTAACTTGCTCCGAATAGCCTGGTTCATCCATGTCCCATTGTTGATACAGTTCTTCCCTTATATCAAGCGACTCAGCCACCGCGAGGATTGC
>JAICRQ010000255.1 GCA_025966435.1 Anaerolineales bacterium
GAGATCTTCCACTTGTTTGACGCGCGGCGGGATAAAGTTGTGATACAGGATGGAAGCCAGCGATGAGAAGCCTTCCAGCCCCATTACTTCTTCACGATACAGGCCTCCATCCGGTTTGCGGAATTGCGTATGGCGTTTATGGGGAATTTGTCCGAGTTTGTGATAAACGGGCATGGTACCTCCTTAGGTCATCGTCATGAATTCAAATATCGCATCCAGTGCCTCCAGCGAAGGCATGAAGGCATCTGGGGAAAGAGTGTTTAGCGCTTCTGTCACCGAAAAGTAATAGACTTGATTCGGCCCGACGGCAGTTGGTATGGGAAAGCCGCCTTCGGGCACGGCTGCCTCCGGCTTTTCATCCTCCGGGAGGATCGGCGCAGTGACTGGCAGGATCCCCACAATGTAGTATTTGCCGTCGCTGGTCAAACCCTGGAAGTGATAAAAGAGCTCGCGGTTATTGACTGGGGCCGCGTACTGCGCATATTGCGTAAGCAAACGAATCCCGCCGCCTCCGTTTGGAAACGCGATGATCTTAATTTGAGCGGACAACACCGGGGTTGCGTTGAAGAACGGAACAATAGGCAGGGTTTCGTGCATGGGCGTGGCACCAGTCAGGATCTTCCTGAGGCGGTCGATCTGCTCGGCCGCATTCGGATTCATTTGTTCGTATTCCCCTGCCGGGTAGACAAAGATGCGCGGCTCGTGGAATTTGCCCTGCAACTGGTAATTTGTCAATGTGAAGCGCAGATGGGTGGGTGCAACATCCCAGGGCGCATCGCTGTTCGATTCCACGGCTGTCATTGTCTCCATGATTGCACCGCCTGCCACATTGGACGGGACGACAAATGAAATGCCTTTGTGTGAAATACTTGTGCCCCCGTCTTGAATCCCAGTTGGAGTGGGCGATTCTGTGCTCACTGGTACCTCTGCAGTGTTTGTGGGAGCCGCAAATGCCTGCAGCGTGGCAGCGACCACGGTCCCCACTTCATCGACAACGGTTGGCGTCGGTGTTGCAATAGTCCCCGCCGAAAACGAACAACCCCAGGTCCCTATGACCAACCCGAGAATCACAAACAGAGTTTGCTTTTTCATGCCTTTCCATTTCGAGAGCCTTGCGAAGGCTTCAACCACAACGCGTTCTTGCACGGGCACAACCTTCGCAAGGTTACAAGGCGACTTAACTATGCAATCGTGTTTCTCAACACACCGATCCGTTCGATCTCCAGCTCCACGACATCGCCGTGGCTAAGCCAGGGACCCTGAAACTTTGTCAGCTCTAATAGGCAGCCGGTGCCGAGGGTGCCGGAGCCGATCACATCTCCCGGATGCAGCATCACAGCCTCGGATGCACGGGCGATGATCTCGCCGAAGGACCAGTGGATGTCTTTGAAATTGCCGCGTGAGAATTCCTTGCCGTTGATTCTCGCCGTCATTTCCAAGTCATACACGCCTGGGCGATCCGTGGCTTTATCGGCGAGCGATTCATGCGTGGCGATGACCGGCCCGAACGACGAGGCGAAATCCTTTCCCTTTGCCGGACCCAGCCCGACGATCATCTCCTTGCGTTGCACATCCCGCGCGGACCAATCGTTGAATATCGTGTAGCCAAAGATGTGGGAAGGTACATCTTCGGGTTTGATGTTCGTGCCTCCCTTGCCGATCACCGCCGCGATCTCCAGCTCATAGTCCATGGCGTTAGTATAGGGCGGGTAGGGGATGACATCCTCGTGCCCGAAGACCGCGTTAGGATTCGTGAAATAAAAGACGGGGAACTGATACCACTCTTCGGGCACCTCGCGCCCGCGATTGCGGTTGGCGGTCACGACATGCTGCTCGAAGGCATAAGCATCGCGCAGAGTGGTAGGGTGGATGGGGGAATGAAAGTTCACCTCCTCCAGGGAAAGCGATTCTTTCGACGTCCGGCTGGCGGCTTTTGCCGCGCCCGCCGCGATGACTGCCTTCATGTCTGCATACGGCAGCGTATGGACTCGGTCCTCGATCACAAGCGCGGGCTGAGACGAGGCGCGAAGTGTGGAAACGGTTGCGAATTTCATAGGGTTATCTGCTGTCATTGCGAGCGTAGCGAAGCAATCTCCTGTTAGAAGCGAGGAGATTGCCTCGTCGCGGCGAACGCTCCTCGCAATGACATGATGTTATAGATTTCCGCGTCGTTCCTGCTCCACTTCAATGGACTCGAACAACGCTCTAAAGTTGCCTTTGCCGAATCCCTGGGAGCCGTGCCGCTGAATCACTTCGATGAACATCGTAGGGCGGTCCTGAATCGGACGCGTGAAGATCTGCAGGAGATAGCCTTCATCATCGCGGTCCACGAGGATGCCGAGATCGTGGATGGCTTTCATGTCCTCTTTGATCTTACCAACACGGTCTGGGAGCATCTCGTAATAGGTATCAGGCACACGCAGGAATTCGACGCCGCGAGTGCGAAGTTTTTCCACTGTTTCCAGGATGTTGCCGGTGATGATCGCCAGGTGCTGGACGCCGGGCGTGAGATAGTAATCGAGATATTCTTCAATCTGGCTCTTGCGCCGTCCTTCGGCAGGTTCATTGATGGGGAACTTAACCCGTCCATTCCCGTTCTGCATCACCTTGGACATAAGCGCAGAATATTCCGTGGAGATGTCCTTATCGTCAAAATGCAGCAACTGGCGGAAGCCCATCACCTGGTGATAGAAATTGACCCAGTGATTCATCTTTCCAAGCGGCACATTGCCGACCATGTGATCAATTGCTGCGAGACCAGTTGGCTCGGCTTCGTAGGAAATAGGTTTGTAGGTGGGTGCAAAAACGCCTTTGTAATCGCTACGGTCCACAAAAACGTGTAAGGTTTCGCCATAGGTGTAAATTGCCGATGTGCGAAAGATACCGTGATCGTCCTTCTCTTCACGCGGAGCCCACGCAGACTTGCCGCCGCGGGACGTTGTCTCTCGCCATGCTTTTTCAACATCGTCCACTTCAAGGGCAATCATCTTTACGCCATCGCCATGGACCATATGATGTCCGGCGATCTCATGCGTGGGGGAATAGGCAGCAGAAATAACAAACCGCGCCTGCCCCGATTCTAGAACGTACGAAGCAAAAGCGCGGTTGCCTGTTTCCAGCCCTGAATACGCCACGGGCTTGAAACCGAATGCCTTCCACCAGTAGTACATGGCGTGTTTTGCATTCCCCACGTAAAAATGGACGTGATCGATAGATTTGATCTGCAGGAAATCCGCTTCCTCCGTCATGGGACGGGACGCGGCCTCGGGTTTGGATACAGTCGTAGCCATTCAGCCTCCTTCGATTAGTCTCATTAAAATTGTACGCCAAAGGAAGTCTGATTGCAAATGAAAAAATACTAAGTCTTACACTAGCAGCGCATAGGTTATCCTTTACACTTGCTATGATACGCCGGTCCTTCGTTATAGAACCGTAGTAAGTGTATCGTAACTGTATCAGAAGTGTACCGGTGATAAACCCTAAACTTCTCTAGTGTTTTCTACTTCTCAGCCAGTCAGAGCCGAGGACGAGGATGAGCGAGAACAAGCCTAACGCGAGCGCCGCGCTGTAGGCGGCAATGTACTGGCGTTCTTCCAGCGCATGATAAATAAACAAGGTAGTCGTCATGAGGCTGCCCTGTGCTGCCCCGCCGATGACAAGTACCGCGCCAAACTCTCCTAAGGCGCGGGCAAAGGTCAGTGTAATGCCGTAGATCAGTCCCCAGCGCAGAGCGGGGAAGGTCACACGCCAGAAGGTTTGCCAGCTGCTAGCGCCAAGGGTCGCGGCGGCTTTTTCCTGTCGGGTATCGAACGCTTCCAACACCGGGACAAGCTCGCGAATCATAAAGGGCATGGTGACGAACAGCGTTGCCAGAACCATCCCTGGAAACGCAAATGCCACTCGCATCCCGGTCGCTTCAACAAGCGGACCAAACAATCCGTTGCGCCCAAATAACAGTAACAACATATATCCGGCAACGACCGGAGACACCGCGAAGGGCATATCGATCAGACCGTTGATCAAGCCGCGCCCGGGGAATCGGTGCCGGACAAAGACCCAGGAAACAATCGTGCCAAAGATCGCATGGACGACGACCACCACCAGGCTGATCCACAGGGTGTTCCAAAACGAGATCAATACGAAGGGCTGATTGAACGACTCAAAAATTGCTCCCACACCCTGTTCGAATGCGCCGAGAGTTAACGCGCCCAAGGGAGCTACGATAAGTAATCCCACATAGACAATAACAATCGTGACCAGCACCCAGCTAACCCATTTTTCTCTGCTTCGAGCCATCCAAGCCGGAACAGGATTGCTGAGCTTCTTCAGAGGAGAAGTGACTTTCGGGATCGTGATGCTCATGTAAGCTCCTTCGATGAACCAACTCGTGATCGTTTTCGTAGATAATCTGCAAACATCATCAAACTAAAGGCGATGGCAACCATCACGATGGACATCGCGCTCGCTCCCAATCTGTTCTCTGATTCCACTTCGCCAAAGACATAGACTGCTGCCGTCTGTGAGACCAGCGGAATATTCCCGGCAACAATGACGATCGAGCCGAATTCGCCAATGGCACGCGCAAAGCTGAGCAATGCACCGGTCACGATGGGTAAGGTCAGCGGGGGAATGATGATACGCCGGAAAATGGTCCAGCCGCCCGCGCCGAGGGTAGCAGCCGCGTGTTCCTGTGTGCGATCCAGTTCCAGTAGGACAGGCTGAACAGAGCGTACTACAAACGGGAACGTGAGAAATAACAAAGCCAAAATGATTGCCGGCGGCGCAAAGAGGATCGAAAAATCAAACTGTTCTTTTAGCCAGGCGCCGAGCGCCTCTTGGGGTCCGAAGAGAATCACAAGCATCACACCGGTGACCAGGGTCGGGATTGCCAAAGGCAGATCAATGATGCCGTTCAGGATGCGCTTCCCAGGAAAGTCATAGCGCACCATGACAAATGCCGTTAACGTCCCCATGATGGTATTGATGACGGTCATGACTGCGGCCGTCCACAAGGTAAGCTGTAATGCATGCCAGGCGGCGGGCAATGTGACCTGCCGCCAAAGCTCAGCCAATCCTTCGCGCGTGCCATCCCGCAGAATGACCAAAAGCGGAATGATGAGCATCACCGCCAGATACGCCAGAGCGACGGAGCGCACGCCCCATCCCCCCCAGGGGAGAGGAGCTCTGGTCTTTTTATCGGAAGAGGGAATTGTCGTAGATAGATTCATTTGCGTTATCAGGGACAGTCACTCACAATTTGAGTGACTGTCCCTCCTTAATTTTTACTCGGCGATTTCAACACCCTGGACTTCACTCAGCACTTGATAGAAGGTACCTGTCTCCCCAAAAAATGTAGGGATAGCTTCCTTCCAGCCGCCAAAGTGGTCAATCGTGAACAAGTCTTCGATCGGTGGGTATTGCTCGGCGGTTGCTTGCGCTACTTCCGGGTCTGGGGAGCGCAAGCCATGCTTGGCAAAGATCTGCTGTGCCTCAGGCGTGAAGAGGAATTCGACAAATGCTTCTGCCACTTCGCGCGTGCCATGCTTGTCCACATACGAATCTACAACAGCAATTGGGTTATCGATTTGAATGGTGGAGCTTGGGAGAACCAATTCATAGGTTTGCCCTGCCTGCTGGCCGACCAGC
>JAICRQ010000036.1 GCA_025966435.1 Anaerolineales bacterium
CTCTTCCGAAAGCTTAAACAGGCTCGGATAATCGTCGCTCTCGGGTCTGACGATGACAAATGTGGATTTGCCATTGGAAACAGCCATTTCCATGCTTTCGATTTCCTTTACTCGGTTTCGGTAGAGTGACACATGGGCTTCAGCGTCATCTCTGCCGACACCATAATTCCATGCGAGCAGCCCGCGACCTACATCATTCCGCCAGACCGTACGAATCCTGCTTTCCAGCTCGGTTGCACCACTCTTCGTCGATACGATCTTGAATTCATCGCCAGCCCGTTCGGACCGGAAGAGCAGGAAACCTTCCTTTTTCGGGAAGTGCCGCAGGAGGAGATTCGCGAATCGTTTGAGGTCCTGGTCAATTGCCACGCTTCCAAAACGGGCGTTCCCTTCGTGCATATCCAGCATATCAGTGAGAGCAACGCTTTGGATGACGGTTCGGTCGAGGTACCACTTTGCTCCGATAGCATTGAAAGTACCCGTCAGCGCTTCTCTGGTGACGATGTTTTCTACGATGTTACGAATAGTATCAATCTGCTGGGTGGTCTGTTGCTGTAGTCCGGCAGGCAGTCCGGATAAGCAGATTGTATCTACAAGTCTTTTGTACGGCATATTAAACTCATGCCAACTTATATGGCTGTTGTCCCCTTCCAGGCGCCTCGGAATCTCTGAGTGACTTTCCAAAATGGTCTGCCGGATCACGAGCGGACGGAACAGCTTGCGCTGCTTTTGCAGGTTGTTCTCTGCTTCGGTTTCTGTACGACCCGTGCCGAAATCCCAGGTCAGTAACGAGTCCTGTTCCTGATCGAGATACGCCTTCGTCAGCAGCAGCCTGATCTCCTGAGGCGTTTTTGACATGGAAAAGATTCTAAATTCATCGCTGCCCGGCGAGCGGCTGACAAAATCACCCTTATCAAGAGTAAAGACAGACATTAGCTGGTAGGCGAGGCGGTGCAGCTCGGAGTCCACTACTGCGACCCCATAGACTTTATTTGCCTGCCGCAGATCGTAGATGTCAATCTTCGCCATCCCTTTGATCTGCTCTTTGGGAATCAGCCATTCCCCTGCCCGGGCATTCAGAGCGTGTGTTAAGGGATCGTAGAGCACCAGATTTTCAGCAGTCTTCTGGATCCCTGAAAGCTGGCTCTTCAATCGCTGGATCTGTGTTTCCGAGACAGGCAACACCTGAATTTGATTTTCCAGCTTTTTGAAGGAGCGCAGGAAAACCTCTTTTTCGTTATCGGTCTTTATCATTGCGAAGTGAGTATCTGTGGGTCCGCTTTCAGAATTTCTTCCTGAAGGACTTTCGCTTTTTGGATTTCGTATTGCATGCCCTGCTGCTGGAAGCTCTCGATGGAATCGTTGATCAGCACCAGAGCGGTCTTGAGGTCGGTGGCGGTTTCCAAATAGACAGAAGCCAGCCCAAGGTTTCCTTTGGCAAGCTCGTCCACTCTGCCAAACTCTTCTGCCGATTGGATACCTTCCATAAAGAAGCGTTTTGCCTCTTCGTAATTCTTTTCCTTGAGCGCCACAAACCCCAGCCCATTGAGGGCGTAACTGACGTGACGCACGGGATCTTTGCGGACGGGGTCCTGCCAGGTATCCAGGGCTTTCTGGTACCATTCCTTGGCTGCCTGAATATTTCCGCGCTCATATTCCAGGTCGCCCAGTCCATACTGCGCAAACCCCTTGCTGTAGATGCCATAATCGTCGTTGGCATATTTTTCGGTCGTCTGCAGCACGTCCTGCAATAGCGTTTCGGAGCGGTCAAAGTTACCGAGGCGTAATTCCACCGTTCCCAGCGACCGTTTCGCGGCGGCAATCAGCAGGTCATCCTCGGTCTTTGTGGTTGCCAGCAGCGACTCCTCCGACCAGCGCAAGGCTCGCAGATAGTCACCCTGATAGAAATAAATCCATGAGATATTCCGGGCAAACGTGCTGACGGATTTCCAGTCCGCTAGCAGCTTGGCGGCGCTCAACGCGGCGTGGGCGAGCGTCATGCGGTCATACCAGAAGGCGCGCTGCCAGAGCACGCTGCCAAGCTGAATGCCAATCTGCACAAGGATCTCGGCGATATTGCGGGTTTGCTTCGTCAGGGAAGCGGAACTGTTCTGCTTTCTCTGCACCGACTTATAGCACCACTGCGCGACGCTCAGGATGTTATTGCGGTCCAGCAGGAGATCGTCGTAGCCGCGCCATTCCTTGAAACCGCTTTTCTGCGCTAGGAGCTTTGCATAATACTGAGCGATCTTCAGCTCTGCCTGCTTGATGAATTTTCGATCTCCGGCAAACTGTGTGCGGACGAAGCGGCGTGTCAGGGGCAGAATGCTGAAATAATCCCGGTCTGTTTCGTGATCGATGAGCGATAGCTGTAACAGGTCGCTGATGGAGGTGTCGAAGCTGTCGGCGTCTTCGATCCCGGAGATTTCCTTGAGCGCCATTCTTGAGACCGCTTCCGGCAGGAGAGCCAGGACGAACAAAATCTTTTTCTCATTGTTGTGGCGCAACAAATTCCAGCTATGATTGAAACAGTATTGCAGAATGGGGATCTCTGTGTCCAGGCTCAGTTTGTCCAGGACCTGGGTGACCGAGTAACCAAGGACGGCGATCTGTCCCTGCACCCAGAGGAGGGCGAGCGGCAAACCACCCGTTAGCTCCACGAGATATTTGTTCTGGTCTTTTGTCAGATGGATGTTCTTTTGCTGGGCATCCCATTCGAGTAGCGCATTGCTCTCCTCAAAGGATAAACCTTGCAGGCGGATGATCTGCCCCTCGGAAACCCGCTCGCGGGAGGTGATGGCAACTTTCAGGGTGATGGGAGAGCGTCTCAAAAAATCAAGGATGTCGCGCTGTTCATTTTTCGATAGCGATTCGAAGTTGTCGAGGACCAGCAGGGTCGTTTGGCGGGCGAGGAGGTTGTAGGCGCGTTTGATCTGGTCTTGTATCGACAGATTCCCAATGGTAGGATTTCCCAGGCTGATGCCGATGGTGATTAGAATATCGGACAGCGTTTTTGCTTCGGGGATGATTGGTTCGATGCCATGAAGGGTGAGCACCGATTCTTTGGCAGAAATCCAGATGACCGACTCGAAGAGGTCGTTCTCGATACAGCGGTAACTGACCTCGGTGGCGAGGGTCGATTTGCCGACGCCGCCAATGCCCTCGATGCCGACGATAAACGTCCGGCTGTTCGGTTGGAGGGACTGCAAAATGGTGCTAATCTCTTCTTCCCGCCCGACAAAATACGGACGGCGCGGCAGGCTTGCCAGAATATTGGATTTTTCGGCTTGCTTCGTATCTGTGCTGATGCTTTCGATCTGCTTGCTATATCTGGCGATCGCTTCCTTCTCCATCGTCACGCTGTTGACGAGATGAAGGGGTTGATCGGCACCGTAGGTTGCCAGCATTTCCTCGAGGATGTACAGATTCTTCTTGTGTAAAGAAATCATCCTTTCGAGATGAGTAATTTCTTCCTTGTCCATGTCGTACCTTATGCCTGTTGGTTTGGCGTAATATCTTTCTTGTAGACTTTCGATAAAACGTCTTCAAGCTTTTTAAGCGTTTCTGCCATGGAATTTTCCGCCTGGGTCATGTTGTGGACGATGATGGGTGGCACGAGTGCGTCGCCCCACTTGGCATATTGTTCGCTGGCGAGGTGATAGTTACGCGAGTAGGTTTCCAGCAGCCGCACCAGATGCTGGACCTCCGCTTCGTGGTTTTTCCACAGGATTTCATCGATCTTGGAGCTCAGCAGATCCTGCTTCGTCTCGCTGCTTTCTGCGGTCTCTGCCGGAGTGGCTTCAGTGAGGTCAGGGGCGTCGCCGGTTTGCATGGGCGCGCTCGCTGCACTCGCTGCCCCAGCGACACCCACTGCGCCCGTCTTTCGCCGTTCACGGCGTTCTTCCAGAAGCTTGTGCCCTTCGTCAAAGACAAAATCAATCGCTTTTAAAAGGATGGGGATTTGGATTGGGTCTAGCATAGAAACTCCTCGACGGCGAGTATAGCATGGGGAGGTACTAGAGTACTACCACCTATCAAAATCGTCAACTGTAATGGTGTTGCAAGATTTACTGCGTGTAACTATAAATTATATCTGGTTTTTCGGGAAAACGTGAAATGAAAAGAGCCAGTCATTGACTGGCTCTTCCTAACTAACATTATTATTTATTCTCGGACGATCCCTACCGATCTTTGAGCTTCCAGGTTCTCCCCTTCGGTTTCATATCCATTCGTGGCGATATTTTCCCAATCGTCGCTGTAGTCTGCTTCCACGCCGATCTTTTTTGCCTGCCGGTTAATCGCGCGTACGGTCCGGGCAAACTCCCTTTCGGTCGTCTCGCGCCTTCTTTTCATTTCCCGATCTTTTTCATTCACAGGAGACGAGTGTGTCATCAGGATCATATACACGGTTTGTTTGTACAATTCTGTCAAATCTTCCTGCGTGGCTGCCTTTTCCAAAGCATCCCGAATGTCTTTAAATGTATGCTTCACGTCTTTCCGATCGTGATGGATTTCCTCGATAAGGGTATCTTTTGCCATCGTTTCGCTCCTTTTGAAAGGGGACAATCCTGTTTCTACTATCATGTCGTCATGAGCAATGAAAATCAATGGTGAAAAACCCTATTTAGGTGGTGGGGTATCCCTATCGAGTACTCCTAGATAAACGCAGGTAAACACCACAGGAAACCTGGAACTTTAGCCTCTCCGCACGGGTCATTAATGTTTGTGACAGCTGCCTGATCCTGTTTATAATTCCCCTTTTGTAGCTCATGGGATGACTGAAGCTAATCGTCCACTCCGCGTTTTTCTTTATCACGCGCCCGTAGACAAGGTTGCCGCGCGAGATTTGTATCTTCGCCTGATCAAAGATGGCGTGGATGCCTGGCTGGTTAAGGATAGGCTCCTCCCGGGCCAGGATTGGAAAGAAGAGCTTCACAGGGCGGTCTCTGCAGCTGATGTCGTCGTGGTTTGTATTTCCAGCGGGTGGAAATGGATGGAATCTCGACAGAAGGATGTACAGGCAGCGTTCGATGCAATCATCGAACAGCTTGAGGGTGAAATGTTTGTGATGCCGGTGCGCCTGGATGAGTGTGACCGAGTCGGGAATCTGGAAGACTGGCAGTGGGTGGATTTATTTGAAGAGGGCGGTTATGAAGTGCTTCTACAGGCTTTGCAGGCGCAAGCAAATCGGATCGGTGCGATCCTACAACCGAGGGAGAGTTTGCTCCCACAGTTTACAATGCCTGGCGCAATAAGTGAACAGCCCGTAACAGAGGAGAAAGCTGTAGAAGGGGGGCAAACCGTATTAGAAATCGGCGAAGGCGCCAGCATCCTGATGGAATGGTCTGCGATGACCGTCCACGAACTATTGCAGCACAAGCTCAGGCGAGCCATGCTGCTTGTTCTCGTCGCTGTGGTCGGAAGTATCGCTGCCATCATGCTTTATTATGCCCAACTCCATAGGGAACCTCCTTTGGTATCCACTTCGAGCAAGAAAGCGACTCAAACTTTAGCGCCTGGAACGCAGCGTAGTCCCAATGTAACCGCCACATTGAAACCCATTCCAACGTTGGTTGGGAAAGGCAAGATATCGCATATCATCTTCCTGATTGACACTAGCGGCAGCATGCAGGGGCAACGGATCCAAAACGTAAAATCTGTGCTTTCCAAATTTGTCTCTCAATTAGGCGATGGCTATTCGATCTCGGTCATCAAATTTGACACAACTGTAGAACTACGGATGTCTTCTAGCCGTGATTCTGCCGCCGCCAATGATGCGATCCAATCCATCATCGTCGACGTAGAACATAATGCTACTTGCATTCAAGATGCATTATATGCAGGCCTTCAGCAAGCATCTCTCCTCACGGTTGCGGACGAGTCTGAAACGATGATGATTCTCGTGACCGATTTCACGGTGGACGATCATGTGGGGTGGGATTGTCACATGCCTCCTGTGGAGGATATGCCATCCTATATCCCGAATCAACCAATACCGATCTATTACATCTATGTGGGTGATCATTCTAACCCAAGCTTGTTTACGCACTTAATGACAAGGGAAGGGGCTGTCCTTGTAACGACGAATGCACAAGAAACCGAGGCCGTGATGAACGAGATCTCGGTAGCAACCGGATTGGGATTACCTTCTGAAGCAGTCCCACTAACCCAAACCACGGAAGCCAGAGATGTGTCCATGGTCTTTGTAACAGGGGGCCAATTTATCATGGGAAGTAACCCGGTTTCTTTGTCTTCCTTCTGGATCGACAAAACCGAGGTCACGAATGCCATGTATGCCCGGTGCGTCAAAGCTGGTGTGTGCAATCCCCCACGTTCCAGCGGTTCGAATACACGTCAAAGCTACTACGGGAATCCTGCGTTTGATGAGTATCCGGTGATCCATGTCTCGTGGCTGGATGCCAACGCGTACTGCACCTGGGCTGGCAGCCGTTTACCTACGGAAGCGGAATGGGAAAAAGCAGCCCGCGGCACCGACTGGCGTCCATTTCCGTGGGGTGATGTAGACCCCGCGAGTATTGGTGGTCTCTTGAACTTCCGTGCCCAGGATACAACCGAAGTCGGATCCTATCCCAACGGTGCCAGCCCGTATGGCGCTCTGGATATGGCGGGCAACGTCTCGGAATGGGTGGCAGATTGGTTCAGTCTGGATCATTACAATCATCCACCATATCGAAATCCTTTGGGTCCAGACACCGGAGAATACCGCGTCTGGCGAGGTGGCTCGTGGGCGAACACCAGCACCGATCTGGTCACGACGCATAGTAGGACCGGCAATTTTCCAACTGATGCCAGTAGCGGGATCGGCTTTCGCTGCGCCAAATCACCGTAATTTGGACGATGGATGATAGACAATGGACCTTGCTCACCATCCATCGTCTATCATCTTTTGCGTACGGTATAATCCCCTCGCCTCACCAATTACTAATCCCTAATTACTACTTACCAACAATCATGCCTCTCAACTTCCAACAAGTCATCCTCAATCTCCAGCAATTCTGGGCGGAGCGCGGCGCTATCATCTGGCAGCCTTACTACACCCAAGTCGGCGCCGGGACCATGAACCCCGCCACCTTTTTACGCGTCCTCGGCCCTGAGCCGTGGAACGTAGCGTACGTGGAGCCGTCCATCCGCCCGGACGATGGGCGCTATGGTGAGAACCCCAACCGATTTCAGCAGCATTACCAGTTCCAAGTGATCCTCAAGCCGGATCCGGGTAACCCGCAGGAGATCTATCTCGACTCGCTCAAAGCGATCGGCATCGATCCGCGCCAGCATGACATCCGCTTTGTGGAGGATAACTGGGAACAGCCTGCCATCTCCGCGTGGGGGCTCGGCTGGGAGGTCTGGCTCGACGGGCAGGAGATCACGCAGTTCACCTACTTCCAGCAGGTTGGAGGCGTGACGCTTGACCCGGTAGCGGTCGAGATCACATACGGGCTGGAGCGCATCCTGATCGGCTTACATAACGTCAAAGCCGCCTGGGACCTGCCGTGGACCACTTCGCCCGATGGACAGATAATCACGTATGGCGAGGTCCGCCGCCAGGAGGAGTTCGAGCACAGCAAGTATTATTATGAAGTCGCAGATGTAGAGAGCATGAGGGACGTCTTCCAACGGTTCGAGAGCGAAGCTGAAGCCGCGCTCGCCAATGGATTGGTCGTCCCCGCCCACGATTATGTGCTCAAGTGCTCGCACACGTTCAATATTCTAGATGCACGCGGCGCAATTGGAGTGACAGAACGCCAGGGCTATTTCCGGCGGATGCGTGAGCTGGCGCGACGGGTGGGCGAAGCGTACTTGGAACAGAGGAAGGCGTTGGAGTATCCATTGCTGAAGCAGACCTCGGACAATAGACCATTGACAATTGCCAAACCACCGTCGGTTGTCCATGGTCCATCGTCGTTCCTGCTTGAGATCGGCACGGAAGAGCTTCCCCCATCAGACGTGGATACGGCGCTTAGCCAGCTTCGTGAGCGGGTTCCGGTGTTGTTGAAGGAACTGTCACTCGAGCATGGCGCCGTCAAAATCGAGGGCACGCCGAGGCGGCTGGTCGTTTCCATTGATTCGCTCTCTCCCAACCAACCGGATCGGGAAGATCTGGTCAAGGGTCCACCTGCCGATAAGGCGTTCGATAAAGATGGAATTGCCCTGCCAGCCGCGATGGGATTTGCGAAGAAGAATAATATCAACACGAAAGATCTGCAAATTCGCGAAGAAGGCGGCGGGAACTATGTCTTTGCCGTCGTCAGCCAAAAGGGACGACCAACCCCTGAGGTCCTGGCAGAGGCTTTACCGAGGTTAATTGAGAGCATCAAGTTCGAGAAGTCCATGCGCTGGCTGCCTGCGTCCCGCCGCGCGGGAAATGAATTAGGCGTTGCGTTCTCGCGTCCCATCCGCTGGTTGGTGGCATTATTGGGAGAAAGTGTTATTCCCTTCGAATACGCCGGTGTCACCTCAGGTAATATCACGCGCGGACTGCGTCCATATGATTCGCCGGAGATCGCTGTTCCCTCTGCGGAAAAATATTTCGATGTGATTCGGGAAGCCGGGATTGTGCTTGATAAGGAAGAGCGCAAAGCCTCCATTGTGGAACAGGTCAATCAAGCGGCGGTGCTGGTCGGCGGGGAAGCGCTCATCGAAGAAGGATTATTGAGTGAGGTTGCCAACCTGGTCGAAATGCCTACGGCGCTGATGGGCGGTTTCGATAGGGAATCCCTTTCGCTGCCGCGCGATGTGCTCATCTCGGTTATGAAAAAGCACCAGCGCTACTTCCCAGTCTCCAGTCTCCAATCTTCGAATCTTCTGCCTCACTTCATCGCCATCCGCAACGGCGACGACATCGGCATCGACATTGTCCGCCAGGGCAACGAACACGTCCTCGGGGCGCGGTTTGCGGATGCAAACTTCTTCGTCCGTGAAGACCTCAAGCAGCCGCTGGAAGCCTACCGCTCGGAGCTGGCAAAGCTGAGCTTCCAAACGAAGCTTGGCTCGATGCTCGATAAATCCGAGCGGATGAACAAACTGGTCAACGAATTGATTCCCATGCTCGGGTTGGAGAATGACGAAGCTATTTTTGCGCGCCGTGCAGTCCATCTTGCCAAGGCGGACCTGGTCACGCAAATGGTGATGGAAATGACCTCGCTCCAGGGCGTGATTGGACGCGAATACGCTCTGCGCAGCGGGGAACAGGCAGATGTCGCCAATGCGATCGGCGAGCAATATCAGACCGTGCCGAAATCGAAGATCGGCCTGGCGGTCGCGTTGACCGATCGGATCGATTCCCTGGTGGGTTTGTTCGCCGCGGGTCTCGCTCCCACCGGCGCAAAAGATCCGTTTGCCTTGCGCCGTGCCGCCATTGGCGTTGTCCAACCGCTCATCGAGCATGGCATTTCCTTTGACTTAAGAGAAGCGATACAGAAAGCCGCCAGATTACAACCGGTGGAAGTCAAAGGCGAAGTGCAGGCTCAGGTCCTGGACTTCATCGCAGGACGCCTGCGGGTCGTGTTGAACGATATGGGGTACCGGTACGATGTCGTCGATGCTGTTCTGGCAGAGCAAGCGGCGAATCCGGCTGCCGCGGCGGAGGCGGTAAGGCAGCTTCAGGCATGGGTGGAACGGGAAGATTGGGAGAGGATCCTGCCGGGTTACGCGCGCTGTGTCCGTATTATTCGCTCTGCAAAAGTCGACGATCGACAATTGATCATTGACGAAGGCAGTTTCGTGGAGGACGCTGAACGTGATCTGTATCAAGCCATTCAATCGTCTGTGGTACCTCGTCCACACTTGCAACTGGCGCCAGTGCAGGTGTCGTCCATTAATGAGTTCCTGAATATCGTCGTCAGGCTCATCCCCTCAATCAACGCCTTCTTCGACAAGGTGCTGGTGATGGCGGACGATGAAAAAATAAAACAGAACCGGCTGGCGCTGGTAGGGCAGGTTGCTAATCTGTCGCACGGGATTGCCGACCTAAGCAAGCTGGAAGGCTTCTAATTCCCACTACAGGAACCTTGCGAAGGGTATTGCGAACCTTCACAAGGCTGGACTCTTCCATAGAAAGGGGGATTTGTGTTTTTGGGGCGGAATCCATGCATAAAGAGCTTTAATCTTCAATCTCCATAGGAATCTTAATATCTTCTAATTGCAAATCGGATCGATTTAGGTATAATTTTAATAGTCCAGGTGGGTTTCGTTGTGTCCGATTCGTCCGTTACGCCGAGGCCAGAAAGCCCTCTGCATCAGGCAAAACAGATTGATAAGGAGTGTAAAAATCATGTCTAAACCGACTGCCCGAATAGTTCTTGTTACATTAGTTGGCATTGTCCTGATCGCAGCAGCCTATGTGACCGTGCAAGGCGCTTTTGCAAAGGCTGATTCTGCCGGCGCCCAGGCTCATGTGGTGAGCGGTTTGCAAACGAACTTTAATCATGACCGTTCCACCGCTGCTGAACTGGACGCTCTTCAGGCGCAAATGAATAATACCTACGCCGAGCCCGGTGCTAGTAGGCACCAGGGCGGTGGATGCGAGCACGAATCGCAAAGCGTCCCGCTGGATTAGTATTACGTGCAGACGATCTGGAGCAGTCAAACGACTGCTCCTTTTTTGTTAACATTAATGCGACATAGTGCCAATAAAGACTTCCAGCGCGCCACATACACGCTGCTCATGTGTATTGAGATCGGAAAATTGAAGTTTAGCCTATAGATATCATCCAAAAGTTGAATACTAAGACAAGCGGCAAAAGGGACAAATGTTATAATACGCGGGAAATCTGGCAGATACTGCAACCCTCGATTGCGTTGCAGGCAGATCAGACTCAAAGGGTTAACAAGATTGCAAAGCTCTCCCAACCCTGGGAGAGCATTTTATGTAACAGTACAAACATCTACTCGTTATAAGAGGTAGCACTCGTTGGAATCAAACAACTCTAAGAAGTCCAGAATGCCCCTGGCAAACGAGCGACAGCTCGTCCTCCAGGCGCAGGCTGGCAATTCAGAGGCGTTCGGACAGTTATACGACGCCTATATGGAGCGAATTTACCGCTTTGTTTATTTCCGCGTGGAAGACCAGCAAACGGCTGAAGACATCACCTCCCAGGTGTTCCTCAAAGCCTGGAGCAACCTGGACCGTTTCCGCTTCAGCCGTACTCCGTATCTGGCGTGGTTATACACGATTGCACACAACACGGTGATCGATCATTATCGTACGCGTAAGGTAACTACAGCTTTGGACGATGTGCAGCTTTCACAACCCGATCATTCGGAGGTTGTAGAGAACGAAATCGATATGACTGCTGAAATGCAGTCCATTAAGTCTGCCTTGCAGACGCTCACCGACGATCAGCAGAGGGTGCTGACGTTGAAATTTATCGAAGGAATGTCAAACAACGAAATTGCACGCCACCTGGGCAAGCGCGAAGGAGCGATCCGGGCACTCCAGATGAGAGGCTTGCAAGCTTTAGCCAAACAATTAGAAGAGAAAATGGTACTATGAACAACGATCTTGAAACAATCCTGGATATTTGTCTGAACCAGATCGAGGAGGGCCAAGCCAGCGTCGACGAATGCCTGGTGCGCTATCCCGAACACGCCGCACAGCTCCAGCCAATGCTTATGGCGGCGACCAAGCTAGCGCGTGCGCGCGAAGTCGTGCCGAGTCCCAGTTACCGGATGCGGGCACGCTCCCAGCTGAATGTTTATATGCAGCAGAATCCGCAGCGTAAGCGCGTTTCTCCCGTGTTCTGGAGACTCGCCATCAGCTTTGCAACTGTGATGATGCTGTTCATCGCCAGCGGTACTGCGTTTGCGCAACAGGCAGTGCCCGGCGATACGCTCTATAACTGGAAACTCACCAGCGAGCATCTGTGGCGATTTACCTCCAGTGACCAGCTAGGGTACGATATTGCCCTTTCGAATCGCCGGATGAACGAGCTGTTGGTCGTCTCCGGAGATGAGACACGCCGGGCGTGGGCGATCCAGAACTATGAAAAATTACTGGTCAAGTTCCAGAATGCCCAAAATGAGCAGGACCGTGCCCGCATCCGGCCTGTCCTTCTAGCCCAATATGAGGCGTTACTCGATGCAGGTGTCGACCTCACCGTGCTAGAGCGTTATTTCCCACATTAGCACTATCCAGACTGAATGTATCCCTCCCAAATCCGGGAGGGATTTTTTGTTTCAGTTTGCAACACAAATGTCACAAATGACTTAAACAAATCGCCATTTACCACGTTATGCTTAATGACTGTGAGAAACGACCGAGGTGCTCATCAAGACCTTCCTGTGCTGGAAGAGGCTCGATTGATCGAAAAAGCCAAATCTGGCAATCCTGATGCATTTGCTAAATTGTATGATGCTTATGTTGAACGCGTGTCCCGCTATGTTTATTTTCGGGTCACCGATGATTGTGACATGGAGGACCTGGTTTCGCAGGTATTTCTGAAAGCCTGGGAAAACCTGGATCGGTACAAAACAGGCAAATCTCCTTTTGTTGCCTGGCTGTATACGATTGCGAGGAATCTTGTGATTGATCATTATCGGATGAAAAGAAACAACCTTCCTCTGGAAGACGCAATCGCCATCCCATCCCCCCTGGAAATGCCGGATGAGATGGCTCAAACACATTTTGACCTGGAAGCCATGCGGGATGGGCTCCAGGCATTGAGCAAGGATCAACAGCAGGCTCTCGTTTTGAAATACATTGCCGGATTGCCCAATGACAGCATTGCAAAAATTATGAACAAACAGGAAGGAACTGTTCGCGGCTTGCAAATGCGCGGCCTGCAAACGCTCGCCAAATATATGAAAGTGAAGGAATTACGATGAGTGATTTTGAGAACGTTTTGCAGGAATGTCTGCAAGACTTGGAACAGGGCGCCGTGAATGTGGAAGACTGCTTGCGACGTTTTCCTAAACATGCCTCGGAGTTGGAACCCGTTCTGCTCACCCGTGTCTATCTTGCCCGCGGAAGGGAGGCTCGACTCTCTTCCGCGTTCGAAACGCGTGTGCGTGCCCGTTTGCTCCAGGAAATGCGTGCACACCCACGTAAAACCGCGCGGCCCAGTTTTTTGTTCCTGCGGCTGACGGCCAGCCTGACCGTTATGATGTTCGCGCTCTTGGTTGCCGGGACAGTTTATGCCCAGCGCGCTCTGCCCGGTGAGTCGTTCTATGCCTGGAAGCTTACAAGCGAAAATCTCTGGAGAATGGTTTATCCTGATCCAGCGGAGGCAGATCTAATCATTGCTGAGCGCAGGCTAGAGGAGTTGATCGCCGTTCAAAATGACCCCGCATTGCAGGCACAGACGTTGGCTGCCTATCTACAGGTAGCCAAGAGATTGAGGGTGCTGGCAGATGTGGCGAATGAGACGCGTATTTTGGCGGTGCTAGATACACAAGCTGAGCAACTAAGTCAACTGGGGATTCTTCCCGAGGAATTGCCCCTAGAAGAATCAGCTCCAAATGTGTTTCCCACAAATGCAGTTCCTACATTCGAAGTGCCCACTGTGGCTCCTGCAAATACACCTCTACCCAGCGTGGAAACTCCTCAAGTCAATCCTACGGAATTA
>JAICRQ010000221.1 GCA_025966435.1 Anaerolineales bacterium
AAACGGTTCAAAAAAGGCCATGAGGACAATGTTGCTGGCCTATCAGCAGCAATTACTTGAGGCGGCGGAATTCATGCACGCGAAAGGGGAAGCGGTTCCGCCCAATATCGAAGAGGCAATTGCTCACATCAACAACATGTTCGGTCACTTCCTGTAAAACATACATGATTCGCAATCACAAGTGATGGTCACTCTAGGTGACTTTTTCCCGAGAAGACGGTAATCAAGAGTGGCTGTCACCATAACCTTATTCCAGATAGAGTATCATGACAAGATTTGAAGAATTGATTATCACCTCCAATGAGGTAAAGCGGGCAGCGGGTATTTCATTGTCTATCGTTGCACTTGAGTCCACTGTGCTTACGCATGGATTGCCGCGCCCGCAGAACCTGCAACTGGCGAACGACATGGAACGTGCCATCCGTGCAGAGGGAGCAACCCCTGCTACGATCGGATTCCTGGACGGCTATCTCCATATTGGCTTGACAGAAGGTGAAATCGAGCGGCTGGCAAACGAAAGAAATGTATCCAAAGTCGGTCCGCGCGATTTTGCAACAGTCATCTCGCAGGGCGCCAGCGGCGGCACGACCGTCGCCGGCACAATGTTCGCCTGCAAACACGCGAATGCGAACATCAAAGTCTTTGCCACCGGTGGAATTGGCGGCGTGCATCGTGAATCCGGGTTTGACGTTTCTGCAGATCTGCAGGCGCTGGCAACGATTCCTATGATCGTTGTTTGCGCCGGAGCAAAAGCAATCCTCGACCTGCCCGCGACCCTGGAATACCTGGAAACGATGAGCGTCCCCGTGATCGGTTACGGCACGGACGAATTCCCGGCGTTTTACTCACGTGAAAGCGGTTTGGGTGTAAGCGTCCAGCTCGATACCCCCAAGGAGATCGTCGAGTTTGCCAGGGCACACTGGAGCACGGGAATGAAAAGCGCAGTCCTCGTCACGAATCCGGTGCCCGGCACAGACGCCATCTCACAGTCCGAGATGGAGCCGATCATCGAACAGGCTTCCCGGGAAGCGCAGAAAAAGGAGATCCATGGGCAGCAACTGACTCCTTTCCTGCTCGAACGCATCAGCGAGTTGACGAAGGGACGGTCGATGCGGGCGAATTTATCTCTGTTATTGAATAACGCCCGCCTCGCGGCGCAGATCGCCCACGCCTGGCGGACCGCTGAGAAACGAAGGGTGGC
Source organism: Anaerolineales bacterium (assembly GCA_025966435.1). Taxonomy (GTDB): domain Bacteria; phylum Chloroflexota; class Anaerolineae; order Anaerolineales; family Villigracilaceae; genus Defluviilinea. The sequence goes on from JAICRQ010000221.1 coordinate 1,202, forward strand.
TTAAGAGAAGAAAATTCACTCATCTATGGCGCGAAAAAGCATAAAACCTTGACTATCTAGAACAAGTGTTCTATAATCGACCTACGTTGTCCCTTATTCGACAAAGGAGGTCGAGATGACTACATACCGTAGAGGCGCCGGGGCCGGGCTTGCCGCTTTGTTCCGCGGGCGTCGTTTAAATCGTGGCGCAGCCTGGGGTATGATGATCATTGGTGCATTGCTTGCATTCGAGATCTTCAACTTCAGCACCACACAATTTGCATTGAGAGATGTCTTAGGGGATCTGACATTTGCGGGTCTCCGCTGGGCGACCATTCTGGCAATCGCTTTCTGCGGCATTGACTTTGCCGGGATCGCGCGCATCTTCACGCCCGAGCAGGGCGCCGACGAACCCAAGGAAGTCTATTACCTTTTTGGCGCCTGGTTCCTGGCAGCTGCCTTCAACGCCGTCCTCACCTGGTGGGGTGTTTCGGTGGCGATCGTCAGTCACGCGAGCGCGTCTGGTGGTGCCGTTGTCAGCACAGCTACGATGACCAAAATTGTACCGATCTTTGTCTCTGCGATGATCCTCCTTGTGCGTGTCATGATCATTGGCACGTTCTCACTCGCAGGTGACCGTTTGTTCACGACTGCCGATCGCGGTTCGTATTCCCATAATAAGAATCCTCGCCCTGTGCAGCAACAGCAACCGACGTATCGCCCGGCACAATCCCAACCCGTTATTCGGCCGGCATCCACCCTAAGCCGGCCGGCACAGAGCGCACAGGGGAACACGAACACCTTCCGCCCGGCGCCGAAAACAAACAATCCGCAGCAAACATCCTTCGCCCGACAGGAGCCCACGTATCACAACGTCTATGGTCAAAACAACCCGGAACGCACAAACGATCGATCCTACGACGCCTAAATTCTTAGAGTCTGTACTTTCCGTATGTCCTGAAATCAGAACACAACTTAATAGTCACATCCGAACTCGTTTCGAGCTCGGGTCCCTTACATGAATTGAGGAACCCTACTATGTCCCGTGCTCGCTTCCAAGACCCAGAAGACTGGCAGACAGCCGTCGCCTCTGAAACTGGTAGCGGCTGTCTGCCTTTTTATGCCCTGCCACCGATTGCGGCCCTACTGATTGTGGCCTTCGTGGCGATTGTGGCGCTTAAGGCACCGCTATCCCCTTCAGCGCTGCCCATTAACAATTCGACGATGGTGCTGCAGAACTCTGCGGCTCCACCTGCTGAGCCTTCCGGTGGAGCCGCCGCGCCGATCTGGGGTGCTCCAGCCGGTAATCCCAGCGGACTCTCCCCCATCTTTACCAAGGAAGTCCAGCACTGGGGCAATGACATTGTGCGCTGGGCGAACGCTGCCGGTGTGGACCCGAACCTGGCTGCCACCGTGATGCAGATCGAATCGTGCGGGGACCCACGCGCCACTTCACGTTCCGGAGCTACCAGTCTGTTCCAGGTGATGCCGTTCCACTTCAAGTTTGGGGAAAATCCATACGACCCGGAAACCAATGCCCTGCGTGGCATGAGTTACCTTGCCCGCTCTCTTCAAACTGGGGGCGGGGACGCACGTCTGGCACTGGCAGGTTATAACGGCGGAATCGGTGTGATCTCACGCAGCGAATGGGCATGGCCGGCGGAGACAAAACGCTATGTGCTCTATGGTGCACCGATTTATGAAGATGCGCGCAGCGGCGCGACTTCCAGCGCATCGCTGACGGACTGGTATCAAAATTATGGAGCGAGTCTTTGCAGGCAAGCCGCGCAAAGATTGGGGATTCCCTAACATAATTTGATACAGAGTTTTATGAACAAAAGCCGCCATTTTGGCAGCTTTTGTTCTGTATTCGTAGGGCGGTTTGGTCGCGTAGCACCCTGATGAGGGCAACCCGCCCTACATCTACGATTTTTTCGTAGGAACGGTTGTCGCCTGCGTATCTGACTGCTTATTATTCGTATCGAGAGGCAACCAGATCGCGAAGGTCGTACCCTTGCCTTCCTGTGAATTAACTTCTATCCTTCCCCCATGACGTTCCACAATCCAGTTTGCAATGGAGAGACCTAATCCAAACCCTGTAGTCTCCCTGCGCGTACGCGACTTCTCGGCGCGGTAGAAACGCTCGAAGATATGAGGCAAGTCTTCCGCAGGGATGCCGGGGCCGGTGTCACGGCAGATGATACGTGCCTGCCCACCAATCTTTTCCAGGCTCAGGAACACATCCCCACCCGGCGGCGTATATTGCACAGCGTTCGCGACCAGATTAATGAACACCTGCTTAAGGCGGTCACGGTCCGCGTTCACATATGCCTGATCGATTTCATTCAGCCGGATATGCACTTTATTCCCGGCAAGAATCGTCATTTCCTGGAAGACCTCGGTGATGAGAAGATCCAGCTCGACACGCTTCATATTGAGTGCCAGCTTGCCGGATTCCGCCTGTGCCAGAAGCAGCAAGCCCCCCACAAGCCGCGTCAGACGCCCCGCCTCCTGATCGATGCTCGTCAGAGACTCTTCATCGAGGCTCTTCATGCGGCGCATAAGGTCCACGTTGCCTTTGATGACGGTAAGAGGCGTTCGCAGCTCGTGGCTTACATCTGCCAGCAGGCGTTGCTGCGAGGTAAACAGCGTCTCCAGCCGTTCCAAAGTTTGATTGAAGGAACTGACCAGATTGCCGATCTCATCGTTCTCGGGTCCCTGATAAGGAATACGGCGCGAGAGGTCATCCGCCCGGTTGATTTGCTCGACGGTTTCGGTGATCGCCCCGAGGGGTTTGAGCGTCTGCCCGAGCGTGAACCAGACCACGATCCCGGAAAGGAGAACAGCCACGACCCAGATCACAGACAGCACATCGGTGAGATTTTTACGGGCGGCGTCCACCACTTCGAGGCTGGAAGCGACCTGCAACACGGCGATGATATTTTCATCCTCGTCCTTCTGGAGCGGAATACTCAATACCCGAATGTGCCAACCAGGCCCGCTTGAGTCGCGATACACAGGAAAATCAAGACGCAGTGCTCCCACATCAAATGGTTTGTTAGCGAATTCAGCGAGCTCTCCATGACTGGATTGCAATTCCCCATCCAGGCCCCAGACCTGCACGTAAATATCGGAGCTGATATCTGTGCTCTTCAGGTGGATATTCACCTTGCCCAGCTCGTTGATGCTGAGCTTGTTAAGAATGACCCTGTGTGCACTTTCGAGCTGGTTGTCCGTCGTATTGAACAACAGAGCCGTCACGACAAGGATGACCGCCGCGCTGATCACAAGAAGGATTCCGCCCATAAGCGTAGAATACAAAAGAGTCAGGCGGAGCCGAAGAGACACGGTTCTTTTAAATTTATTTTATGGCGAACGTTTAGGGGTTCTCACGCAGAACATATCCCACACCACGCACGGTATGAATCAGGCGAGGCTCATCCTCCCCTTCCAGCTTCTGACGCAGATAGCGGATATAAACTTCCAAGACGTTGCTTTCCCCGCCAAAGTCGTAGCCCCATACACGGTCGAAGATCACTTCGCGGGTAAGCACCTGCTTGGGGTGGCGCAGGAACAATTCGAGCAATTCATACTCTTTGGCAGTCAACGAGATCTGCCGGTTGCCGCGTGAAGCCTGCCGCGAGCCGGTATCGAGTGTGAGATCCGCAAATTTCAAGACCGGGACCCGTTCGGGTTGTGTGCGCCTCAACAGGGCACGGACGCGCGCCAGTAACTCATCCAGGTTGAACGGCTTGATCATGTAATCGTCGGCGCCGGCGTCCAGGCCTTGAATGCGGTCCTGCACGGTGTCTTTTGCAGTCAACATTAAGATAGGGATCGAGCCGCCCGTTCGCAGGCGATGGCAGACCTCGAGACCATCCATCCCCGGCAGCATCCAATCCAGGATCACCAGGTCCGGTGTGTGGTCTCTCGCCAGGATTAACCCCATGCGGCCATCGGTTGCTGTGTCTACCGTATAGCCCTCGTAAGCCAGGCCGCGCTGAAGCAGTTTCAAAATTTGCTGATCGTCTTCGATAATCAAAATACGTTCATTCATATGATTTGCTCCAGCCAAAATATACCACAACTTGCGTGTAGAGTTCAAAGCGTGGTAGGCAAAACCCCTATGGAATAAGGGGATTCGAATCCGATTCAGCGAGTATAGCCCCCTTTTTAGTCTTTATCCCAATCCTAACAATTGTTTCAGCCAGGCTTTTCGGTCCTGTGTGGCTGTTTCATTGAGTCCGTGCTGTGCCTCGTACCATTTCATTTCCCTGGGCTCCTTCGCCGCGGCGAAAAATTCTTCGGCGCGTTCCTTCGGCACATGGAAATCATCGGTAGCAAATTGAAAAAATACACTTGCCGGGGAAAGGTTCGGGACGTGGGTAATCGGATCAATCTCAGCCATCTGACGGATAAACGTTTCGCGCGCCTCCCCTTCCAATTTCGGCAGATAGAGGTACCAATCCGGGAAACGCGGTGTAGATGCCATAACTACGTAATGGGTGGGACGCTGGTCCAGGCTGCCTGCCAGCACACCGTACATCCCGCCGAAATCGTGACCTACATAGGCAACCCGCTTCGCGTCCACATTGGATTGGGACAGTAACAAATCCAGTGCGCGGCGGATGTTTACGACTTCTTCCGTGGAATTTTGCATATCTTCTTTCTGGGTGCGTTTGAGGAAGAAGTCGCGGTCAGACCACAACGTTTCAATGGAAAGGCATACGGCTCCGAGGCGCGCCAGTTCTTTGGCTTCTTCCTCGAATTGTGTCCGGTGCGAGCTAATCGACTCCGGCTCATACCAGTGAACATATAAGACTGCCGCCAGCGATGCCTCTCCCTCTGGCCGGAACATCTCCGCGACCCGCCGATAGCCAAAAGGAGTTTCGATCACCAACAATTGACTTTCGATCCCATCCTGTACTCGTTTGCCAAGCACTCGCACATCTTTTGATTCCAGCTTTTGATATTCACGCATTTGGGCTAACAT
>JAICRQ010000076.1 GCA_025966435.1 Anaerolineales bacterium
CGCTGCGCGTCATCCGCGAAGAAAACCTGGCAGAGCGTTCCCTGGAGCTCGGCGAGTATTTTATGGAGCAGTTGGCGGAGATCCCCAGCCCCCATGTAAAGGAAGTACGCGGGAAAGGACTGCTGATTGGCGTGGAGCTGACGAACGGCGCCCGTCGCTTCTGCGAGGCGATGCAGGAGCGCGGCATCCTCGCCAAAGAGACACATGATAACGTCATCCGCTTTGCGCCTCCCCTGGTGATCGATAAAGAGACCATCGATTGGGCGCTTCCCTCTATTCGCGATGTGTTGAACATGAAATGATTTCAAAACCTTTAGAGTTTGCAGGAACGTGTTATGTCGCGTAAAGCAAAAATTGTCGCCACAATCGGGCCCGCCTCCCAGAGCGAGGATATCATTGAGAAACTAATTCTGGCTGGGATGAACGTCGCCAGAATGAATTTTTCACACGGCACACATGAGCAACATGCCGAGTGGATTGCCCGTATCCGCAGGGTTTCGGAAAAACTTGGTGTTTCCATCGGGATTCTTCAGGACCTACAGGGACCGAAGATTCGAGTGGGAAAATTGGCGGTCCCCTTGATGCTCACGGAGGGGGAAGAGGTCACGCTCTACACCGCCGAGACTCAGGGGCCCGAGACCGGCACGAAAAACATCCCTGTGGATTTTCGAGAATTGTTCGATTCTGTACAGACCTCAGACAGGCTTCTGCTCGATGACGGCCGCCTTGCGCTGGAAGTGCTGTCTGTGGATGGTCGCAGCGCCCTGACTGCTAGAGTCGTTGTCGGTGGTGTGCTGTCTTCTCATAAGGGCATCAACCTGCCCGGCGTGCGGCTGCACATCGCAGGGTTCACCGAGAAGGATGAAGAGGACCTGGCGTTTGGTATTGCTCAGGGCGTCGATGCGGTTGCCATTTCGTTCGTACGGACCGTGGATGACGTTCTGCAGGTCCGTTCTGCGGTGGAGCGCTTTTCCGAAGGCAAACGTCTGCCACTTCTGATTGCCAAGCTGGAAAAGGCGGAAGCGCTGGATAACCTGGACGACATCCTGGAAAACGTGGAGGGCGTGATGGTGGCGCGCGGCGACTTAGGCGTGGAGCTCCCTCCGGAGCGCGTGCCCGTGCAGCAGAAGCATATCATCCGCGCTGCCAACCTGCGTGCCAGACTGGTGATCACCGCCACGCAGATGCTCGAATCGATGATCACGAACCCCTTGCCGACGCGCGCCGAAGCCTCCGACGTGGCGAATGCGGTCTTCGACGGCACCGACGCGGTGATGCTCTCCGCTGAGACGGCTGTGGGAAAATACCCGATAGAGTCGGTTAAGTTAATGGACCGGATTGTGCGCGAGGCGGAAACGCATTTTATGGAGTGGGGCGCGGAGCAGCATGTGAGTGGCTTCGAGAACAGCGATGCTGCTTCGATGGCGCGTGCTGCACAGGCACTGGCAAACGATATGAACGTTCGGGCGGTTGCCTGCTTCACCAAACAGGGGAGGACGGCCTGGCTGCTCTCCAAGATCCGGCCGCGGGTGCCGATCAGAGCCTTTACGGCTGATACGTTCACCTTCGGCCAGCTGGCGTTTCTGTGGGGTGTGCGTCCCCACCTGGTTCCCTTTGTCAATACGCTCGAGGAGATGCTCCATCACGTGGACGAGGCTCTGATGCGCACCGAGGCTATGCAGGCAGGCGATCAGGTCGTGCTGATCTCTGGGTTTCCAGTCGGCGCGATCCGCCCTCCGAACATGGCGTTGCTGCATACCGTCGGGGAATCATAGAGTGTCGTTGCGAGCCGCGCAGTGGAAAAGCTTCGCCTCCTCGCATTGACCGATTGTTATCTTAGCCAGAGATATTGATAAGGCGCTAGCTCAATTTCAATCGTTTCGTCTGCCGGGAGAAATTCCTGCCTCGTAAGAAGGTCGGTCATCAAAGTGACCGACTTTTGTATTGGGTAGGAAATATTCTGCGTTGTGCTGCTGAGATTGTGGATGGCGAGTATCGTTTCCGTCTGGTGGCTTCGCTGGAATGCGGCAATGCTTGTATTTGCCATATCGATCCATGCAAAGTCTCCCCAGCCAAACGCCTGATGCTTTCTTCGAACGGCAACCATATGTCGGATCATATTGAGCAGCGAGTCCGGGTCTGCACGCTTCGATTTGACATTGACGCGAGCGGGCCCGTAGACCTCATCGCTGATCACGGGCGCATATAACGAGCCGCTTGAAGCTTCCGAAAAGCCTGCTGTGGGGCCCGGCTCCCACTGCATGGGCGTGCGCACGCCGTTGCGGTCCTCGAGCCAGATATTTTCTCCCATTCCGATCTCGTCGCCATAATACAGGATAGGTGATCCCGGCAGTGTGAAGAGCAGGGAATATGCCAGGCGAATTTTGCGTTCGTCATTATCGAGCAGAGGTGCCAAGCGCCGGCGAATGCCCAGGTTAAGGCGCATGCGCGGGTCGGGTGCATAGTTCTCCCACATCCACTGGCGCTCCTCCTCCGTGACCATTTCGAGGGTCAGCTCATCGTGGTTGCGGAGGAAGATGCACCACTGGCAATTCTCAGGGATCGATGGTGTGCGTCGCAGAATCTCTCGCATATCTTCGGCGCGCTCTTTTTTAAGGGCCATAAAGATGCGCGGCATGATCGGGAAGTGGAACCCCATATGAAATTCATCGCCATCCCCAAAGTAGGGACGCACATCTTCGGGCCACTGGTTCGCCTCACATAACAGGATCCGTCCCGGATACGTTTGATCGATGAAGCGCCGCAGCCTTTTGAGGTAGTCATGGGTCTCCGGCAGGTTCTCGCAATTCGTGCCTTCGCGCTCGAACAGGTAGGGAACGGCATCCGCGCGGAAGCCATCGATGCCCAGCTCGAGCCAGAACCCTGCAACCCGAATCATCTCCTCCTGCACCAGGGGGTTGTCATAGTTCAGATCGGGTTGGCTGGAATAGAAGCGGTGCCAGAAGTACTGACCGGCTTTTTCATCCCACGTCCAATTCGATGGCTCTGTATCCAGAAAAATGATACGCGCTTCCTGGTACTTTTGGTCAGTATCACTCCAAACGTAATAATTCCGATAGGGGGAATTGCGATTGGCACGCGCATCCTGGAACCAGGGATGCTGGTCCGACGTGTGATTCAACACCAGGTCCATGATGATACGAAGGTTCCGGCGATGTGCCTCTTCGATCAAACCCTTGAAGTCATCCAGCGTGCCGAACGTCTCTGCGATGTTGTAGTAATCGGCAATGTCATACCCGTCATCTTTCAGCGGCGAGGGATAAAGTGGCATCAGCCACAGGCAGTCCGCGCCAAGCTCCTGCAGGTAATCGAGCTTCTGCGTGAGTCCTTTAAGATCACCGTGACCATCGCCGTTACTATCACGAAATGCACGGACATAGATCTGATAAAAGATCGCATCCTTATACCAGAGTGGTTCGTTCATAATTGAATTATTCTCATTCCTTTTCCTTGGTCGATTGACTACCTGGCATGTTGACAGAACAGCGATGAAAAGCTGCTATTTCTAAAGTATGAAAGTGGAAATGGTACCGGCAGTGAAGTGTTCGCTTAGCCTTTGACGGCGCCGGCTAACATACCGCGCACAAAATAACGCTGCAGGGCGAAGAACACGATCATCGGCAGCAGCATGGAGAGGAATGCCGCGGCAGTTAGTACCTGCCAGCCAGAGCCGAGCGAGGTCACCATGTTGCTGATCTGATAGGTCATGACCGGCGTAGTGCCGCCCAGAAAAACCAGCGAAACCAGCAGGTCATTCCATACCCACAGGAACTGGAAGATGCCAAGCGAGGCAATGGCGGGCATTGCAAGAGGAATAACCAGTTGTCGGAATGCTGTCCAGTGCGAAGCGCCATCCAGATAGGCTGACTCGAACAGGTCCTTCGGCAATGTTCCCAGGAAGTTGCGCATCAGGTAAATCGCGTAAGGCATGCCGAAGCCCGTATGGAAGAGCCATACCCCGAGGAAGGTACCGTTGAGCCCCACCTGTGCATAGAAGCGTGAAATCGGGACCAGGGTCATCTGTAGAGGTACCACCTGCAAGCCTACCAGCAGGGCAAAGAGCAGGAAACGTCCTTTGAAGTCCAGCCAGGCAAAGGCGTATCCGGCAAATGCCGCAAACAGGATAGGCAGGAAGGTCGCAGGGATCGTGACCAACAGGCTGTTGATGAACGCCCGTCCCATACCACGTGGATTTAGAATATCGCGCGCGGTGCAGGAAAGATCCGGCGGCTGCGTTCCGGCTGCGCAATCTGCCCGGTATGTATCCTCACCACGATAACCTACGAGTGCGTCAATATAGTTGTTGAAGGTGAACTTCGATCCTGCTTCCTCTCCGGCCTCTCTGAGATAGGTTGCGATCTCGGCGGCTTCCTGGGCGCTTGGGAGCGAGTTGTCGCCCATGTGTGGCTGACCGTTGATATCCTTACGAAGCAGTGCCAGCAATTGCAAAGAGCGTGGGTATTTGGCGATCACGTCCGGGTTTGTGAGGTCCGCTTGCGGGAGTGCTGTTCCATCGGCGCCATGGCACTCCGCACAGTATGTCGCGTAGTGCCCACCGACTGTTTGCGAACCGAAGACCGTCCACCACCCCGAACTCCTGACCGCCTCGGGAGGGCGCAGAGAGGTCACTAGCAATCCCACGGTCGGCACGATCCAAATGATCATAGTCAGGATGACGATCACATGGGTCGGCACCTTGTTGAGCAGTTTGTTGATCTGTTCCCTCTTCATCGCGTTGCCTCCTGCTCCATGAATCTCTTGATGTTATAGTAAATGAATGGAATGATCGCAACCACCAGGACGACCGCCACTGCTGTTCCGCGCCCGACGTTGAAATTCTTGTACATTTCGGTGTACATGCGGTTGGCGATCACGTCCGTCTGGAAGTTGCCACCGGTCATAACGTACACCAGATCGAAGAGCTTGAGCACATTGATGACCATGGTCGTCACCACGACCGTAATCGTCGGCAGGATGATCGGCACCATGATTCGCCAGAAGACCGTCCATTCGGTGGCACCATCCACGCGCGCTGCCTCCAGGATCTCATCCGGCACCGATTTGAGCGCCGCGGCGAGGATCGTCATGCAGAACCCGGACCAGATCCAGATGCCCACGAGAATGATCATGAAGGTGTTGATGGGCGTGGTGGATAGCCAGGCAACGGGCCGCCCACCCAGCGACGTAATAATGGAATTCAACAGACCGATCTGGGTCTGTGATGTGCCGTAGTCATAAACAAACTTCCAGATCACGCCTGCCCCCACAAATGAGATAGCCATGGGCATGAACAGGATGGCTTTTGCCAGCGCCTCGTACTTTACCCTGTCTGCGAGCACGGCAAACCCAAGCCCCACGGAAACGGTCCCGAACACCATTACGACGATCCATTTGATGGTATTGCCATACGAGGAACTCCAGAACGAGTTCCAAAATGCCCCCGGCGAGCTGGTGTTGAACTCGGCTGTCAGGGCATAGCGGTAATTCTCGAAGACTCCCCAGCAGGGTTGTCCTTCCCGGCAGGTCGTCGCTGCCGAAGCGGTTCCATCTCGATTCTGGAAGCTCAAGCCGATGGTATTGATCATCGGATAAACGATAAAAAAGGACATCACCAGCAGAGCGGGAAATAGATACAGCCAGGGAACTAGCCCGCCCTGTTTCATGATCTCGGGGACCGGTGCGCCAGAGGACGTTCTTACGGGTTTTCTTCGCACGGCCACTTCCGGTGTGGTGGCAGGTTTGGAGATATCTTGTGGCGTGGCCATCTCATCCTCCTTCGTAGTCTGTATAAAGAAAGTGAAAAGGTGACATCACCAGCGGACAGAGGCTACAGCCACGGGCAAGGGTTCCCGGGTTCCTGATCTCTGGAAGGTTCTGCGATGTCATGGGATTCATTGAAAATGAGAGGGGACGTCTCCATGGAGACGTCCCCAAATAACCAAGCTTTTACTGATTCAATCCTTCTGCCTGAGCCGCTGCCAGATCGGCCAGGATGGCGTCCAGGTCACCGCCATTGACATATTCAGAAATACCCTGGAATTCCGCGGATCCAAACCCGCCTGGAATCGTGTCGCCGATATCCGTGGTGAAACCCTGGGTATTGGCGATGGCATCACCCAACTTCTGGAGCGCCGGATCGACGTAATTGCCGGCTGCGCCCAGGTTTGGCGAAAGACCAAAGGTAGCCCCCGCCCAGTTGGCGCCGCCCTGCTCGGAGGAGAGGTAAGCAACCAACGCTCGGACGGCCGGCGTATCGTTAAAGACCATCATCGGCTCGATGGAACCCTGCAAGCCCTGAATGCCGGGGACCACGAAGAAATCATAATCGGTGCCCTGTTCGAGATCCGGGAACTGTGTCTTGATCTCAGCGCCCGCGAAACCGGATTGCTTAACCATCATGGCTTCCGGGGGATCGGCAAACGGTTTGAAAATGGCTTCGAGGAAGGGCGTAGAAAGCGTACCCTGCGCGCCGCCTACGGTGTAGGTTTCATCCGTTGCCCACGTGCCATAGGTCTCATAAGCCTGTCTCACGCCCGGGTCATCGTAGGAAACACTGCCATCTATGATGCCGTTGACAAACTCAGGGCCCTGCTGTACCAGCATGATGTCCTGGATAAAGTCGGAACCGGTCCAGCCTGTGGCATCGCCAGATTCAAAGCCCATGCTCCAGGGAACCTGTCCATCGGCAACCATCTGCTCGACCAGGGCATCCAGTTCCTCCCAAGTTGTGGGAACTTCATAACCTAATGCCTCGAAGTTGGCGGGGCTGTACCAGATAATGGACTTCACGTCCGCCTTGATCGGCAGGCCCAGCCATTCGTCATTAATCGTCACGGGATCGATGAAGAATTCACCGTAGCTTTCCCGGTTTGCGCCCAGTTCATCCATGGAGACCAACTGGTCCTCATACTGCACCAACTGGGACACCTGCCAGAAGGCTACATCCGGCGGAGTGCCAGCCTGGACGCGGGTATCGAGCAAAGCCTGGTCACGTGTGGATTCCGGGCGGAGCACAATGCCGCAGGCATCGATAAGCGGCTGCAGCACCTGGTTGAGAGCGGCTTCTTCAGCACCTGCCCACTGGTAGAGCATGCTGATCTCATCGCCCTGGGCGGCGCCCATACAGTCGATTTCACCCGCAACAGGCGCTTCTGTCGCTGCTTCTGTTGGTGCTTCGGTCATGGCTTCGGTGGGAGCTTCGGTCATCGCTTCCGTAGGCGCCTCTGTCATTGCTTCTGTCGGCACTTCTGTCACTGCGTCGGTCGGCGCTTGCGTTTGCTGTCCGCCACCACATGCTGTCAGCAGCAGGGTAAACATGACAAGCACGCCTAAAATCTTGCTGAATTTAGACATTTCCTTCTTCTCCTAGTCTTAGTTTAATAGGTAGAACTCAAATCGAACGTCTTATGACATATTTAACTTGTATTCTATGAAAGCAACCACCTCCTTTATCATAGATTAACGAACCTGAAGGATTTTCATGCTGTTCACGATGTTTGCCATGTCGTGCTATAAGCTCGACTTTCGGTGTATGAGCGTAGACTCTAGCAGGAGTGAGACGTCGTTCAGTCCTTCGCCCTGGATCAACCGGATCAGGCGTTCTCCACCTGCCCAGCCCAGGCCAAAGGCAGGTAAACGGATTGTTGTAAGAGGGGGATCAAAAAATTCAGAGAGCGGGATGTCGTCAAAACCGACGACAGCGATGTCCTGCGGAATGCGTAACCCGGCTTCCTTGATTGCCAGGATGGCGCCCATCGCAACGACATCGCTTGCAATGAAGACAGCCGTCAGACGCGGGCTCAATTGCAGTAATGCCTTCATGGCTTCATATCCGCTGGCTGGCGTGTAATTGCCCGCTTTGATCATCCCCCGGTTTACCGGCAGCTTTGCTTTTTTTAGGGCCTTCACATACCCGTCACGGCGCTGCTGTGCCGAGGTGTAATCCAACGGTGCGTTGGTGATCATGCCGATGCACTGGTGCCCGCGCTCGATTAAATGGCTGACTGCCAGCTCGGCACCGGCAGTCGCGTTAACATCCACAAACGGAATATTTGTTTCTGGTAATTGACCCATGAGCATAATCGGCACGCGCTGCCGATGCAGTTGCATCAGCGCCGCATCGTCCTGGCGCGGACCCGATAACAAAATACCATCGACATGATTTTCCGTGATCAAGCGGGCATATCCTCCGGCGTCGTTCGGGTCAACAGGTTTCAATAGCACATGAAATCCCTGCTGCATCGCTGCCTGTTCCACACCCAATATCACCTGGGGAAGAAAGGCATCTGTGAATATCTGCTCGGGCGACTGGCAAAGGACCAGACCAATCGTATAAGATTTTCCACTGACAAGTTTTTTGCCAGCCACGTTGGGGGAGTAGTTGAGTTTTTTTGCGGCGTCCAGCACTCGTTTGCGGGTGGCTGCACTGATGCTTACGCCTGGCACGTTGTTCAAAATGAACGAGACCGTCGTCCGCGACACATGCGCAAGCTTGGCAACATCCCGGCTGGTCGTACGTTTTGCTGGTCTCATAGGCTGTTTACTAACACGTGTTACTAAAATAGTATAAGGATTTTCAATCTGTTTGTCAAGTACCTTATTTATAGGGGTATTGCACGTGATTTTTAAGCTGGATCGGCGCTGTGACTCTTTACGTTTCCCGGCTCGCCACAACCAACCCCAGCCCGATCAGGAATCCACCCAGCAGGAAGAGCGGCGTGATTTGTTCCCCCAGGAAAAGCCACCCGAGAAAAGTCCCAACAACCGGCTGGGCAAAGAACGTGAGCGACGCCAGGCTGGCATCCACAAAGGCGAAGGCGGTATTCCACAAGACCATGGCCAGCGCCGTAGAGATCACGCCAAGGAACAGGATGCCGCCGATCACGCCCATCGTAATCTCTCCGAACCCGGTCGTTCCCGCCTCCCAGGCGCTGGCAGGGACGGTCACCGGCAAGCCGCCGAAAAACGCGATCATACTGAATACCAGCACATCCATGTTCTGGGTTGCTTTGCGCACCAGCACGGAGTAGAGTGCCCAGGTGACCGCCGCGCCGAGGAGTAGGATATTTCCCAGGAACAGACTGGGATTCAACTGTGCCGAACGCGGATCGATCACAGCAATCACGCCCAGGGTTGCGAGCGCCAGCGCGAGCAATCTGCGCGGTGTGATGGTTTCCTTGAGAAGCAGCCAGGCAAAGAGCAGCACGAATGCCGGTGTGGCAGAGGTGACCAGCGAGCCATTCGCCGCAGTAGATAGCTTGGTGCCAAGAAATTGCAGGCTCAAAGAGATACCATAGCCCACAAAGCCGACACCAATCACCTGTAACAGTTGATTCCGAGGGACGGAGGGAAAACCGCGCCGCAGGAGCACAATAGCAAGTGTGACGATTCCCAGGATCAGCCGGAGAGACACCAGCGCAAACGGCGGAATGATCTCGAGTACCACTTTGCTGACGACATACATGCCGCCCCAGATAGCCGCCGCGCCCAGACCACACAGCAGCCCGATCAGTGTTTTGTTATTCAATCTTTATAACCCGCTGTCTTGCAGAAGTTTTTTGCCGATCTCGTGCACGTATAGATCCCCCCGATTCACAAATTCCATCTTCTCCAAATATCTTCGATGGATCGGGCTCCCACCATCCGATACGAAGCGGCGGATTCCACGCTGACGGAAGAATGCCGCATTGTCCTCAAAGATAAAACGCGCCACCTGGAAATCGCGGTAATTCGGGATGACATAGTCAAGCAGGATGTGCGCCTCTTCGCCCTGGATCTTTGCAATAAACAGACCCGCCGGCATCATGTTGCGCAGGATGAAAAAGCAAAGCAGATCGTCATCGGGATGGTGGGTGAAGGTGGGGATGATTTCCCGGATATCGTCCCGGTGGAATTCCACAAAGGCATTTAAGTATTTGCCGTTCGGTGAGACTTCCAGGAAGGTGAAGAAGTCTTTTCGCCGCCACATCTGCACCAGATAATACAGGTCAATGCAAACAATGATCCCATTCAAGAACGCCACCGGGTAGGCACCCAGCAACAATCCGTACAGAGTAAAGAACAGGGCGCCGATCAGGTTGATGATTCGCAAACGCAGGAGCGACTTCATCGTCAACGAAATGGCAACCAGGATTGACCCGAGATACCCGATGAGTTCCACCGAATTGATGTTCATGTCCTATTCCAAATCCAGAGGTTTGGTCCGCAGCCGTTTGATATCCCCTCTTACTTTTTTCTCTTTCAGGCGTTTTGCTTTGGAGGCGGCGGTGGGCTTCGTGCGCTTGCGGGGTTTTGGCGGAGTCAGCGCCCTTCGGACGAGTTCCGTAAATCGTTGCAGCGCGTCCTCGCGGTTCTGCTCCTGGGTGCGGAAGCGCTTTGC
>JAICRQ010000466.1 GCA_025966435.1 Anaerolineales bacterium
AAGTGAGTGATGCCGGACCCGAACCTCGCTTTCCGGGAGGGATGGTGTATGACGCGGCTCGCCAGGAAGTATTGATGTACAGCGGTCATTTTGCAGCTCTCAGCGGGGATGCGATCGATTACGATGATCTCTGGGCATGGGACGGAAGTTCCTGGCGCGAGATCCTTGCGGATACACCGACACCAGGCCACCGGACTCACGCCGGCTTCGTGTATGACCCCGTCACGGAAAGCGTTCTCCTCATCGGCAGCGGAAGTGACACGTTCCTCGAGGATGTTTGGTCGTGGGATGGCACACAATGGAGGAAAATTCCCACATCCAACACGCCTGTTCGGACCGGACTTAATGTTGCTTACGATCCAAAGCGCGATAGGTTCGTCCTATTCGGCGGCGTGGACCGTCCCGGCGGGCGAGCACTCGATGATACTTGGGAATGGGACCGCGAGAGTTGGGTGTGTGTGAGCAACTGCAAATGAATCAGTCCACAAACCAAAACTGGGCACTCCGTTTTATCCCCTTATGGTTAGGGCAGGCATTGTCGCTGCTGGGCAGCCAGCTGGTGCAGTTCGCCATTATCTGGTACCTCACCTGGGAAACCAATTCCGCTACCACCCTTGCCATCGCCTCGATGATGGGTTTGCTGCCGCAGGTACTGCTCTCTCCCTTTATCGGCACATGGGTGGATCGCGGCAATCGCCGCCTGATCCTCATCGCCGCGGATGCGACGGTCGCTGCTGCAACCCTTGTGCTTGCGATCCTATTTGCCTTGGGTTCCATCCAGGTCTGGCAGATTTACATTGCCCTATTCGTCCGCGCCGTGGCGAGCGGCTTTCACCAATCAGCATTTGGCGCCTCTGTGGTGCTGCTGGTGCCGAAGGAACACCTAGCGCGCGTGCAGGGATTCAATCAGGCGTTATACGGCGGTCTGAATATCCTCTCCGCGCCGCTGGGGGCGTATCTGCTTGCTGTCCTGCCAATGCAAGGCATCCTCGGGATTGACGTAGGAACCGCTTTGCTGGCGATCACAATCCTGCTCTTTATCGCCATACCCCAACCGGAGCGGAGCGCGCAAACGCCGAGCACCTTCTGGCAGGATTTTCGCGCCGGGTTCCGCTATATCATTACCTGGCGCGGGCTGGTTATCCTACTGGGATTGGTGATGGTGATCAACTTCTTCTTCAGTGCCACGGAGCCCCTCACGCCTCTGCTCGTCACGAATCACTTTCGCGGCGACGCCCAGCAGCTTGGCTGGTGGCTGTCTTCCTTCGCGGCGGGCAATGTCCTGGGAGGGCTGATCCTCGGCGCCTGGGGCGGCTTCAAGCGCAAGATCGTCACCGCGCAGCTCGGGCTGATTCTGACCGGTTTGAGCACGGTGGTCGTCGGGGTTGTCCCCTCGAATCTATTCTGGGTGGGGCTTGCAGCGAACACGGCGATGGGGCTGCTCCTGCCGATCATCAACGGCTCGTTCGGCGCGACCCTGCAGGCGACGATCGCACCCGATATGCAGGGCAGGGTCTTTGCGTTCATCTTGAGCGCGGCGATGCTGGTCTCTCCGCTGGCGCTGATCATCGTCGGTCCGTTTGCCGACGCGTTCGGTATTCAGACTTGGTTCCTGATCGCAGGGATTTCCTGCACACTGATGGGACTCCTCGGCTTCCTCTCCTCCGATGTTATGACCATGGAAAACAAATCCAGCGAGAATACACCCCATGCTGCCGCAGAACCTTCCTGACTTTGACCTCCTCTGGGACTACGATCAGCCTGACCAAACCGAAACCAAATTCCGCGAGATCCTTCTGCAGTTCCCGGAAGACGATTCGGCGTTCCTGGAATTGCTGACGCAGATCGCCCGCGCCCAGGGACTACAACGGAAATTTGACCAGGCGCACCAAACCCTAGATCAGGTGGAACGCCGGTTGAGAGAAACTCCGAGATGATGTATATGCAAACATCTCCGAAGCGTCGCGGAGGTAAGTTGATCCTGCTGAGATTGAGAATTTCAACGTTGGAGATGTAGCCCTCTAGAGCTTTATGCCAAAACTAGGTATTTCTACCCGTCTTGTTATTCACCCAGCAAACCTCGAACCTGTGTTTTGAGCATAGGCAAGTCATTCTTGACTGTGTCCCAAATAATATGCAGGTTTATTCCACGGTAATCGTGCACAATCTTGTTGCGAATGGCACGCATTTGTAACCACGGCAGAGAAGAGTGTGTTTCTCGGAATCCCTCGGAAATACCATTGGAGGCTTCACCGATGATTTCAATTTGATGCATGACCGCATCCTGCATCATCAGATGTTCAAGAAATTTTTCCTTGTCTATACCGTGGGTGTAACTTTCGACACGTGAGATCGCATCCAGAATATCCCCGAGCAAGGTAAGATCATCAGTCTTCTTCATACAGGACCACCATATCCCTCTCGATATTTGGTCTGCGACGCGGGTTCAAACCTTCTTCCGTAACCAAGTCAACTTCACAGCCCAGCTCTCTCTCTAGGGCTTCTTCCAACCGGATAAACTCAAATAGTCCAAGCGCTGGTCTGGATTCGGAGGGTTTGAGTTGCACCAGCAAGTCAATATCACTTTCTTTCGTTGCCTCGCCGCGAGCATACGAACCAAAGACAGAAATTCGCCTGACATAAGGTCGTAAAAGAGGGGTTACTTTCGAGCCAAGCTCAGCAAAACGATCCATACAGTGAAGTTTAGCACAAAGTAAATTCGTTTTTAGGGGTCTATCCTGTTAGGAAGTCAATGTCCTAAAGCTCTATGATCGCCGCCATTAATTTTTCGTTCTCCATAGGCTGTACTCTAAAACCGAGCTGTTCAAAAATTCGGATCATCCTCTGGTTATCCGCGGTCAGGATGGCGTTCAACCGGCTCATCCTCTCGTTTTTAGCAACCTCCACGGCGCGGCGGACGAGTTCTTTACCCAGCCCAATTCCCTGATACGGATCCCCGACCAGAATGCTTAGGCGTGCCTCGTTCGTCGCATGAATCCGGCTCAGGCGGATGATTCCCATAAGAAGCCGCTCACCTTTCTCATCCGTGGTTTCAGCGACAAGGGCGATCTCGCGGTCGTAGTCCACGTGGGAGAGGCGTGACAGACGTTCGTGCATTACACGCTCCTGAAGCATCATCGGTTTGAGATAGCGCATCAGAACGCTCTGCTCGGAGAGAACCTGATGGAACTTTACGAGCAAAGCTTCATCTTCCGGCAGGATCGGACGGATGGTCACTTTCGTCCAGTCTTTTGCCTCCCATGCGCTCACGTACTGGATAGGATACGGGCGGATGGCAAGCTTTGGTAATTGTTCTTCCTTAGTATCTTTATCATAGAGCACGACCCGCGCATCCAGAGCGATCAAATGTTCCGGA
>JAICRQ010000389.1 GCA_025966435.1 Anaerolineales bacterium
ACTGGCGATCGACCTGCGCGCCACCGAAATGCGAGCCGCCGACGGACGCGTGGTTATCCTGCCGAACGCAGAGGTACTGGCAAACCCCATCGTCAACTATAGCCGTGCCAACCATCGACGGGTCGATCTCAGCCTTAACCTTTCCCATACGACTGAGCCCGGCACAGTGCGGCAAATCCTTTTGGATGCCATTCAAAACGTGCCTGGATTTGTGAGTGACCCCGAACCTGTCATCGTATTCAACAGCCTTACCGATCACGCATTGGAATTGAATGCCAACTTCTGGATCGACGTGACGAAAAATGATCCCCTCCACGCAAAAGACATGGCGCTAGTAAATGTAAAGACGGCCTTCAACGAACAAGGGATTGAGATTCCCCATCCGGTACAGGCGGTGTTCAATACTCAGGTACACAAGTAGACAGGTACACAGGTACACAGGTTTACTTGTGTATTTGTCTACCTATGTATTTCCTCCAGCCTCAACTTCTCCCCGATCATATGAGCGATGGTCCGAGCCGCCTCGGGTTTGCCGGCGCGACGGCAATTCTCAATCGCCTTTTGCCGCTCTGCCGGGCGTGAGATCCAGCGCGTGAGGGTGCGCACGACTTCCTGTGGGTTCGGCGCCCAGACCCCTGCACCCTCCTCCTCCACAAACGTGACGTTCCCGTCTTCCTGACCGGGCAGCTTTGAGTACAAAATAATCGGCAGTTCCGCATTCAATGCTTCGGCGATCGTCCCAGGACCTGCCTTGGTCACGATGAAATCTGAGGCGCGCATGAAATCTGGCATATCGCGTGTGAAGCCATAGATCCACGTCGGATTCTCCCACACGCATCCCTCGAGGTTCGCTTTCAGGCGCTGATTCCGTCCGCAGACGACGATCAGTGCTACATCCAGCCCTGATTGGTCGATCGCCTGGGCGGTCTTCGCCAGCGGACCCATCCCTTCGCCGCCGCCGACCAGCAGGACGATCGGTTTGTCCAGGGGCCAGCCCAGTTTTTCGCGCAGTGCCACTTTGTCTCCCAGCGGTTGGCAATAACGATCCGCTACAGGCAGCCCAACGACCTTTACCTTTTCTGGAGATATATTGTATTTGATGGCGCGCAGCCGAGCTGTTTCCGTGGGAACCAGAATGAGGTCGGCACGGTTGTCATACCAGAGGGCATGCGTGGTGACCATATCTGTCACTACGTTGATAAACGGCGGACGATCCTTGCCGAGGGCGCGCAGGGCAAAGGAATTCGCAAACGGATGGACGGTGACGATCAGATCCCCGGGATGCTTCTGGACGAGCGAGCGCGCCGCCTGGCGGGCAATGGGCCACATCGTGGTTGTAATGGCACGGGCACGCGCCTGTCCATCGGTAGCGTGGAAACTGGCACCCCACAGGTGAGGCGCTTTGACCATATATGGATACATTTCCGCGGCGCGGTTGAATGGACGCGGCGCGTAGGTTTTGAAGAAATCCACCATCTCGGTGGTCGCTTGATTCTGATATTCGAGATGAATCGCTTCGATAATGGCTTCTGCCGCGGAGCGATGTCCGCCGCCGGTGTCGGAAAAGTAAAAGACGATGTGAGGTTTTCTATGGTTCTGATGGTTCATCTTTGTGCTCGGTCAGGTTGGCTTTAAGTCTCTTTGCAAGTTCACGCCGCGTCAACAGGATGCGCCTGCCGCAGCCTTTGCACTCGAGCCCGATATCCGCGCCGAGGCGGGTGACGGTCCACTCATAGGAGCCGCACGGGTGTTGTTTTCGCAGGCGGAGATGATCGTTGAGACGCAGGTCGGGTAGCATTGGCGTTGACGGTGGTGTTCAGTTTTGCAGGTGTTCAGCTAGTAGGAATATTATAAATTGAATTATGATAAACTACGTCCGAGAAATTTATCTATAACTTTGCGTTGAGGAACAGACGTTATGTCTACACAGGAAAACCGTCCTGAAACCTATACGGTTGAAATTGCGGGCTTGAAACGTGACTTGCGCTTATTCGAGGTCAAGCCGGGCTTGAAGATCGCCATCCTCAATATTTTAGGGGATACCGAACTTGTACAGGCGTGTGCCAGGGAGCTGGCGCAAAAGCTCAAAGACACGGAGTATGATCTGCTGGTCACGGCGGAGGCGAAATCGATTCCGCTGGCATACGCGCTATCGGTTGAAACGAAAAAACCCTACGTGGTACTGCGCAAATCCTATAAACCCTACATGGGCGAGGCCTTAAAAGCCGAGACCCTGTCTATTACCACCGGTCAGCCGCAAACCCTGATTCTGGACGAAAAGGATGTTGCATCGATAAAAGGCAAGAATGTGGTCATTGTGGATGACGTGATCAGCACAGGCTCGACGCTGCAAGGCATGAGAATGGTCCTCGATAAGGCAAGGGCGACTGTTGCAGCACAGGCGGCGATTCTGACCGAAGGCGACCGCGCGCAGTGGATGCATATCATCTCGCTGGGACATCTGCCGCTGTTTACGGAGTAAGTGTACAGGTAAACAGGTAAAAAAAGTCTGAAGGCATCTGAATCCTTCAGACTTTTTTCAAAACGATATGGCGGCAGCTGCACTGCCGCCCGCTAGCAGTACAATTGCTAGCGAAACTTCCCTTCTTATTCAACTCTATAGGGATTCTGTACTTCCTGAATCAATCTCCCTTTCCCCTCTCGCTTCAACTTCTTGATCGCGATCTCTCTCTTCATCGCAGCTTTCCGATCTGGCAACTCTTCCACATAGACCAGCTTCACCGGGCCGCGCGTTCGCGTATAGCGCGCGCCGCGTCCTTTGTTGTGCATCGCCACCCGCTTCTCCGGGTCCACCGCCCAGCCTGTGTAGTACGTCCCGTCGGCGCACTCCACAATATAGCAATAACAGCTCATTTCACTTGCGTTGTTTTTGGCGGTCCGTCAATAGTCCGCCAAAGAGCATCTGGTTCACCCGGTCACCAAACGACACCGCGTCCATCTGCTGGGCTTCGCCTTTCAGCCATTCCGCCGCGGTCCGCTCATCCAGCCAGCGGACGCGCCCCTTCCATGCGTCGGTCAGACGCCTCAGCACCGCCTCGCGGTCGTTATCATCGATCTCATCCCGCAGATTGATCAACGCAGTGATATACGCGTTCAACAAGCGGACGATATTCTCACGGTTTTCGACAGCAGTTTCCGCCAGAGAGAGGGCATCATCATGATAGGCGGTGCCTGAGGTCACAGCCGCGTAGGGACGCCCTGCAAGTTTGCGCGCTTCCTGCCACCCGGGCTGGTCCACGGTCATATCCAACAACGCCGCCGACGCAAGCTGCGGCAGGACGTGCGTCGAGGCGAAAACACCATCCGTCTCAGTGGTATCCATCAACAGGGGCATAGCTCCCAGCAGGTTCACCAGCTCCATCGTCAGGTTGAAGACGTTCCCCGGCGTGCCCATTGGGGCATTGACCACGATCAGGCCTTTCTCGAACAAATCGGCGCGGGCAGCTTTAACGCCAAATTCCGTGCCGTGTAAATATTCGGGATTGATCGCTGGAGAGAGACCCACGTAGTGCCGTCCCGCAGGCAGGAGCTCTTTTGCCCAGGCTGCCACTGTCGCTTTCGCGGGAGCAGTATCCAGCACAAGAGTCCCCTCCTGCAGGTCAGGAGCAATCACCTGGAGCGTTTCACGGATCTCCGCCAGAGGCAGGGCGAGGATCACAATCTTCGCTTCGCGAACCGATGCCGGCAAGTTGTATTTCACATCGTCCACGGCGCCCATTCGCTGCGATTCCTTCCCCGCCTGCGGATCTTTATCATGACCTACGCGATGGACGTTGACCTCATGCGCCTTTAGCGCCAGTCCAATGGAGGAGCCGATCTGCCCGAGACCAACAATGGTAATTTGTACGCTCATAAGTGCCTCACAAAAGGAGATGCGTAATTATAATGCGGATGTCCCCGTTAAATCCGAGAACCGCGGACGCCGACCGCGGTTCTCTTAG
>JAICRQ010000032.1 GCA_025966435.1 Anaerolineales bacterium
ATTGCACTGTTCTTTGGGTATACATCCTGCCCGGATATCTGCCCCACAACCATGGCAGAACTCAACCAGGCGCTGGGAGAACTTGGCGAACGATCCGAACAAGTTCAGGTCTTGTTCGTGACCGTTGACCCGCAACGCGATACGCCCGAGCGCGTGCAGGAATACGTGAACCATTTCAATCAGAATTTCATTGGCCTGAGTGGCTCGGAACCTGAACTGGCAAAGGTGTGGCACGAGTATGGCGTGTTCCGTCAGGTCGTAGATGGTACGTCTGCGGCGGGTTATCTGGTGGATCATACTGCGCGCGTCACGCTGATCGACCAGCAAGGCAACCTGCGCGTCTCCTTCCCGTTCGATACTCCAGTGGAAGACGTAGTGCACGATCTGAATTTGCTGCTCCATTCATCGGATTGAAACATGCCCAGGACATTTCTCATTAAGAAAATCCTATTTTCGATTTTGCTCGGACTTTTGGTCGGGGTGATGGTGAGCGAAATTCCGTTTCTATTTCTGCGCGAGACCGCGCGCCCTCCGCGCGAGGTCGTACTGACGATTCCGGCGGGCACCTCAGCGCAAGTCGCGCGCGGTGAGCAGCCGCCGTCCATTCCTGAGAACATGACATTTGTTGTGGGCGACACGTTGGTGGTCACCAATGAAGACTCAGTAGATCATAAATTAGGTCCGTTATGGATTCCAGCGAATTCGTCGGCGCAGTTGTCCCTTGATCAGGAAGAGAACCTGGCGTATGAGTGTTCGTTTCAACCTGGAAACTACTTCGGTCTGGACGTGCGCCAGCCGCTCACGCCGCGTACCAGACTTTACGGCATTTTCTACGTTGCCGTCCCAATGATGATCTTGATCGCGTTATACAGCTTCGTGCTGACCCCGAAGAAGAAAGAAAATGTTCCTGCTTAGGATGTTTCAGCGCAAGTGGCTGCTTCCTACCCTTCTTGTCTTCGCAGGCACCGCTCTCTGTATCCGTCTCGGCATCTGGCAATTGGACCGACTCGAACAGCGGCGTGCCTTCAATGCCCAGTTTGAGTCTGCGCGGGCACAGCCTGTTTTGGATTTGAATCTGGAACAGCCGGAAAACATTGCAGAAATGGAGTGGCGATCTGTAAAAGTGACCGGAGAATACGACTTTGCGAATCAGGTCGCAGTGCGGAATCAGTATTATGGCAGCGAATATGGTTACCATTTACTGACCCCGCTCAGCTTCGATGGGCAAGCGATTCTCGTGGACCGCGGCTGGATCCCTGCGGACGGCAATGCCGCGCCATCCGATTGGCGTAAATACGATGAGGACGGTGTAGTAAATGTCTCAGGGCAGATCCGTCGTGGGCAGGCTAAACCAGCGATCGGCGGTGTAGCGGATCCGTTACCGCAGGATGGTGCCAGGCTTGAAATTTGGAATAATGCCAATATCTCGCGCATTGCCGATCAGATGCCGTATCCCGCCCTTCCCGTATATATTCAGCCTGATATGGATGCAGACGATACGGAACCCCCGATTCCCTCCCAGCCTGAAATTGAGTTGACGGAGGGTCCCCATTTCGGGTATGCTCTGCAGTGGTTTACGTTTGCCGCCATTTTATTCGTTGGGTATCCGTTCTTTTTACAGAAACAGGAAACTGGGACAAAATGAAATATTCGCTTCGGTCTTCTTTTGCTCGTTGGGTACTTCTCTTGTTTTTTGTCGTCCTTGCTCTCACCATTGTGGGCCGGGCTGTGGTGGTCACGGGCGCGATCGCCTATTGCGAGGGATTTCCGTTCTGCGTCCCAAGCCATCCTCTGGGCTGGTTGAAACAAGCACATATCATGTTGGTAGGCGTTGCATCCATATTGATGTTCGGGGTTTTGCGCCAGGCATGGCGAGAGCAACGGCACCAGACTGTACTACTACCCCTGACTACCATCCTCGGCGTGATGTTTTTTGGACAGGTGTTGGTTGGCGCCATGCAAGTGACACTGGCGTACCCACCCCATCTTGTTTTTTTACATACAGTGACGACCATTGCCCTGTGGGTCTCTCTCCTGCTGTTGGTCTATACGTCTGGCATTCTTACCGTGGACAATAAGACCGTGGATGACTTAGATAAGCGGCAGCGCGTGAAGGATTTCCTCGCTTTGTCGAAGCCGTTGATCGTTGGACTGTTGTTGATTACTACCTATGGCGGTCTCGTTATTGGCGGGAAGGCCTGGCCATCTTTTTCTCTCACGCTTTGGACATTGATCGGCGGCGCCCTCGCAGCAGGTGGCTCCAGCGCCCTGAATCAATACATTGACCGTGAGCTCGACAAGAACATGCAGCGCACCGCAAAACGCCCGCTGGCGGATGGACGCCTGACGAATGCCGAAGGGTTGGCATTTGGGCTGGGGTTGTCTCTCACGAGTTATTATGTTCTGGCGTGCTTTGTAAACGGACTTGCGGCTCTGCTTTCCCTGACAGGGATTCTCTATTATGTGATTCTGTACAGCCTCTGGCTCAAAAAAGCGACCGTGCAAAATATCGTCATCGGAGGCGGAGCTGGGGCAATCCCCCCCATGGTCGGTTACGCTGCCGCAACCGGGCACCTCGACTGGACTGCCTGGATACTCTTTGCCATTATCTTCATGTGGACTCCGCCTCATTTCTGGGCGTTGGCAATTGTTCGGATGAAGGATTATGAGCGGGCGGGCGTACCGATGCTTCCAGTTGTACGCGGTGAATTGGAAACTCGCAGGCAAATCTTTATTTACACGCTTGAGCTGATCGCCGTCACTTTACTGCTCCCCATCCTTGACCTTGCCGGAAATTTTTATCTGATTGCCTCGCTTGTACTGGGCGGCGCGTTGATCTACGCTGCCTGGGCGGTCTGGAAGCAGGGAGGCAATAAGGTTGCTTGGCGTATGTATAAATGGTCGAGCACATATCTGGTATTTATCTTTTTGGCGATCATGATCGACGCGGTGTTATAAAGCCATCACTCCCGGATAAGAATAACCGCGGTTTGATCCTGATACGCAGTTTTCCATCCCTGTGCTTTCAATTCCTTGGCAAGTTGCCAATTTACAGGAACGATCGCCCAAGTAATGTTGTATTGCTCAAACAACTCCTGCCAGCCGACCTGCAGGGTGATTATTGTCTCGTATTTCATGGTCACATGCCCTGTGGTATCTGCCATGCTATCAACAAAGGTCAACTGATCCGGCCATAAATGTAGTCCAAGATAACCCCCCCAGTTTAAGTCATTAAACATATACCCTTGTTGAGGATGGTTCTCCAGCCAATTAACTGCCTGGACTGGAAAAACCGGTTCTTTCAGTTGATACAAGCTTTGTGCTCTATCACTGAGGATGACCAGGGAGCCTAGGGCAACGAGAACGATAGCAATCCAGATAGAGCCTTTGAGTCGGCCCTCCATAATTTCGAGCGAGCGTTCGAGCCTTTGTACAAGTGGGAAATGCGTAATCTCATCCAGCGATTTAGCCATTACAAAAGGGGCTACAATGCCATAAAGATGAATATTACGGATAGCAATCAGGCTCATGGCACTGAAACCAGCCAGCAAGAAACCTTGCCCCAGGGATAACCTGGATTTCTTGACGGCCAACAGGACGATGGAGGCGGCAAGCAAACTGAGTAATACTCGCATTTCTGGATTTTGAAAATTTGGCGCATTGGCTTCGACCATGCGGGACATTAAGTATTCATTGTTTACAAAACCCAGAATACTGAGCCAGGGTCCCGCGCCACTCGGATTAATCAGACTGGCCAGGAAGGATAAAAGCAACGCCAGCCAGATATTTTTACCAATCCTCATATCTGCTCTTGAACGATCAAATACAGTTTCTAATGTCCAACCAAAAGCATAAGCTAACAAAACAAGAATGCCTGCAATGAATTCTCCGTGCAGGTTGCTCCACAACAGCATAACGGCTGGAAATTGCCAGACCGGGATCTTTTTCCCTCTCTGTAGGTCATCGGTCCTAAGCAACCATACTGCCAGTAAGCACATGGATACCAAATGCGGCCGAATTGCCCAATTTATTGATGTTGCAATGGCTCCCCATGCAACCAATATCAATACGGGTAAATGAAAGCCTAATCTTTGTGAAAGACCTTTATAAAGGAGAGTAAACGTCGTTGCCAGGAGAAGCGCTGCTACCAGTACAAGTCCTGCCCAATTCCAAATTGAATAAATTAAGTAAAACATCACATCCGTTAACCATTCATGGGGAACGTACGGTTGACCCAGATAGGGATAGATGAAGAGCTCTGTGGTTGGAACGGTTCTGCTTTGCAGCATATACCTCCCCATCAGCAAATGCCGAGGGAGGTCACCATCGAGATTGAGCATTTGTGTGCCGAGAGCAAGAACGGCAATGAAGAACAGGGCAAAGAAAATGTCCTGTATCCGTGGAAGAAACCAGAGCCTGAGGTCGGATCTCATGAGGAAGGTTTGCTATCTGAGTTTGGCGTTCAAAATACCCAGGAATTGGATAAAGCTATTGCCAATCCTCATGTCACCTCCGTGTTAGGTACTTGAATAACATTGGGGTTTTCACGGACTTTCGATAGTCGAAATTGTTTCCAAAGCAGATAGGCCATAACAGCCGTGTTGAGCTGGGTTGCAAGTATGAGCATCGAGGAACGGTCTGCTTCGATAAGAAAAATCAAATAGACCAAACTCGAGATCACTTGATAACAGACGGGGATAAACCAAAGTTGAGGTGTGCTAAAGCCCACAAGGATGGATAATACATCAGCAGGATAAAAATATCTGTCATGCATCTTGGGCAGCAGGAAGGGCGTGAGTGCTACAGAAACCAGCGCGGCGAACAGGACATTCTCATAATTAGTTGAGGAGTTTTGCCGGGAATGAATGTAAGCCCAGCTGAGGCTCATGCAGAGGGCTATCAGCATACCGATTGGCATGGAAACGGGATAGGTAGATTGAGGGATAAAAATATACCAGTTCGGCGCATTATGGGAGAGGATCTGCAACTCCGCTGCCTGATTGCGATAGACCGTGAGCATGTCCCAGAGGCTCCTTCCAGCGAGCATGGCTGGAAGCATCGCCGCGAGATAGGAGAGCGGGACAAGCCCGAACCCGTACCAGGGTATTCGTTTTTTCCATGCCATAAGTAGCAGAAACGGCCCCAGAAATGCCGCCTGTGCTTTGATCGATAAGGCAAGTCCAAAGCCAATCATGGCGAAGAAAGGCCGCTCTGTAAGAAGGAAAAAGATGGTGATCAGAAGGAAGCAGGTATAGAATGAGTCGACCTGTCCCCACAGGGCACTATTCATCACCACCGTGGGCGTTAATAAAAAGACAGCGGCCGCCAGATAAGGTAGATTCCCGACCGGATATTTCAGGCGCAGTATCCTGAATATGAGGCAAGCATTGGTCAGGTCAAAGAAAATTGGGATCAACTTAATAGCTACGATTTTTGATATTACATTCTCGCTGAGTGTTGCCAGAGAAAGCAAATAAAGGTAGGGAGGTGTGTAAATCGCGAAATTCTGCCCCAAAGCAGAGCCGATCCCATTCTGGATGATAAAGTCATACCAGCGGGAATATCCATCTGTATCATAGTTTGTAAACGGCACCAGGAGGAAACGCAGAACCAGAGCCAGCCCTATCAAACCCAGGATAGGCAGATACGATTTCCAATTCCCGGAGGCTTTTTGCGCAGAGGTGGTCATGGCTCGGTGGAGTACAAAAAGAGCTGTAGCCCATCCCAATTCTCCACGAATTGGAGGCTATAGTTGGCATCTAGATATTCCAGATCGGGGTGGGTTCTTTGTTCGCCGGCTTTGTACTCAGCGATGGAATGCGCATAAATAATATACCAAACCCGTTTTGCACCTATCGTCGCCGATTTAATATTGTCTTCTGCCTTGATGTTAAGAACCTCCTGCGTAGCCACAGCCAGTGTATCGGCAGGACTTCCGGGTTCATCACCAATGAATGATTGCGCAAGATCGCGGTCGAACAACATGGCGGGAAGCATGCTCAATTTATTGGAATGGACAATCACACTTTGAGTGTCGAAGCGCTCGCGGAGTGATTGACCCAACGCCTGAAATGGTCCATATGGAAAATCGCGATACGTAAGATGTTGGTAAATTCCAACTATAGAGGAGATGGCCAGCAACCCGATCACTGTGTACTGCACAGCTTTTCGCATATTGGTATTTCGGATCACCCATGCCAGCCAGATGCAAAAGATGATGCCTGATGGAAGCAAAGCTCTTTCGATATAGACAGGTTGCCATTGAGAAAACAGGAAAAGTAAAAGCGGCGGTCCAAAGGATAAGTAAAGCAGCCAACCCCCGACACCGCTCTGTGTTTGACGGTTGTAACGCAAGGTCTGAATAATACCGATGATTACGATGATTAACACGATGGCTAATGCGGTTGCAATGAACTGCACAGGCAAAGGCGTATTCATAATGTAAACCAGCAGCAGTGTGAACAGCTTTGAGACGTCCGGACGCCCTACCCAGTATGCATTCTGGACTTTGTTGAATTGTGCAGGCAACTGAGCCAGCCACGGACTGTAAATGATCAGCGCTCCGATTCCGGAGATAACCATGTTACGGAATGCCCGCCAGTTCTTCTGAAGAATAGGTAACAGTGCAAGGGATACAAGATAAAAAGCAGCGAGATTGTGTGAATATTGTGCAAACGCTGCAGAAATAGAAAAGAGCCCCCACCATACCCAGCCTCCTCCGCTTGCGCCACGTTGATAGGCATATGTCGCAAGCAACAGCCACATGGCTAAGAATGCATACATCCGAATTTCTTGGGCATAATGGATCTGGAATGGTGCCAGTGCAGCAAACAGCATACTGATATAGGCAGTCTTTGTATCCGAGGTCGCCTCGAGAGCGATCAAATACACCATATAGACGGAAATCAGCCCTGCAAGGATAGACAAGGAGCGCGCCGCAACAAGCGACCTGCCAAATATCTTCATCCACATCCAGAGCATTGTGTAATAACCCAGCGGGTGGATGTCCGCACTGCCTATCCCAGTGGGTGCTAATGTTCCATAGAGCATGGCGCTCAACCCCTTTTCAGAAAAAAGGATGGAGAAGGCCTCATCGTACCAGATCGGCCGGGATACAATTCCCAGCAACCGAAGCCCCAATGCAAGGAGAAGAATAGCAAGGATCTTCCTGTTGAAGGTTCTTTCTTGCATAGGCAAATTTTACCAATCCTACCTAGCTTAAAATTGAAACCAAAGCTTGCTTTTGGCTTACAAAATTGCACAGCATTGAACTTATAATGATATTTCGAGTTTGGCCCGTAGGTTGCTCTCAGGGTTCGTTGGCGGGAATCTCCAGCAGCTCGTAGGTCCCATCTGCTGATACTGAGATGGGTTTCAGCGATGCCATCGTTGCATCGAAGATTGCCTGTTTTCCTGTATTCTCCAGTACAAAGCCCGCAGCCCTTCGATTCAAAAGCACATGAGTATACCCCTGTTGTTGCCATGCACGGATAATACTGTCGGGGTCACCATACATGTACACGTCGTGCGAAAAATTATCCAGAATCGGATCAGGTTGGATGTTCCTGGTTATGCCGTAACTCCTTGGCTCGAACAAAGAATATACCTCTGCGGTAGGCATGGTTTCGGTTATGGCTTTTTGTGCATAAGCATAGCCTGGCTGGTATCTCTCAAGATAACTCTGATTTGAAGTAAGCCCTGTGGCTAAGGCGAGAGGATTGCGGGCTATGACACTTAATCCGGCATCCAGCAAGTTGATGGAGATAGAGATGGCAGCAATGACTGAGACAATAAAAGACAGCCGGATTGTCTTTGTGTCCAGATCGCGCAAAGACATAATACCGATAGCCATCGGAATCACAAAAGGAACGATGGCTGGCAACAGCAATCGAGCCTGCCACAAATCCCGGGTTGTGATGTACCCATACGTCCAGAATGCCGTACTAAAGAAGGTGAAAAGACTGATTGTTGTTAATGTGATTTTGCGGGGCGCTTCAAGGTTTCTTGTTCGGAAAACCACCCATAGAGCGAGTGGAAGCGTGAGCAACAGTAACGGTCCAATGTCGGCATCAATTGAGTTAATGTCCTGATGACCTAGTGTGATGGTCAGGGGCAACAAGATCAGCCCTTCCAGATCCCAGCCTAATCCGGTGCCGGGAGTGGCAAACCAGGCGGAGCGGAATTCATCCCAGTAGCGTCCGCCAAACAGGAAGGGATAAATGGGATTCCACATCCAGATCCAATTTCGCAGGTACCAAATCAGGCCAGTTCCTGTGCTGATCAACCCAAACTTCAGAATCTCAGCAAACGCCTCTCGTTTCCTCTGAAAGCTCCAAATAGCAATCAGAAGGATTGCTGTCACTGGCATAACAAAGCTTGTGTACTTTACGCCCATAGCCATTCCGGCGCTGATCGCGCTTACAGTCCACCAGCGTGGCTCGTTGTGTTCCTTCCCATAAGCCAATGTATACAGCATTGCTAGGCCGAAAAAGATCAAAGCCAAGTCCGTATATGCCCAGGTAGCTAATAGCAATAGAGAGGGCGTAGAGATGAGTAGTATCAGTGCCCACCCGGCGGTGAGATCGCCCCACAGCCGTCGAGTCCAATTCCATACGAGCAACATCACACTGAAGGCGTAGGCAAAGTGAATCTGATGCGAGATGACATCAGAGCCCAATCCTAATCCCCAAAAGTAGATGCCTTCCACCAGACTGGGGAACCAGTAGTGTGGGATATTGTAAGTTCTCAGCCCGCCATCCTGGAGCCAGAGCTCTGGCACCGTAAGGTGATAAAGCAGAGCGTCGAACGCATCGGCCGGTGGGAGCAGCGTCCTTAAAAAGGTCAGTATCAGAGCCAGTATCACCGCCCATCGCATCCAGTGTGGCAGGCGTGATACGGAGGATCGAATCTGTGTGAAGGAGTCCCTGATTAGAGAAAATACACTCGCCAGAACGCCTCTCCATATTGACCAGCCGAGAAGAATCAAATGAGTCGTCAATAAAACAAGAAATTGCGAAGCCCCTGATGCCGCGAAGATGAAACCAAGGAGTCCCAATTCACCCAGCCCAATGCCGCAGGCTAAAGCGAGTGTGGCTGCATCATCAGGCATGTCTGGGATTAATCGCCTGGTGGTAAATAGACCGAGGGCGAGTCCATTCAACAGAAGCATTGAGGTCAGGATAACTGTCCAAGCCAGGTTCAGGAGGGGATCGGCAAGCTGAAGAGCAAAGGGTTTCTGTACACCAAAATAGGTGGCGACCACAAAGCCACTCCATGCGATAATAGCAATCGCAAGCAA
Source organism: Anaerolineales bacterium (assembly GCA_025966435.1). Lineage (GTDB taxonomy): Bacteria > Chloroflexota > Anaerolineae > Anaerolineales > Villigracilaceae > Defluviilinea. Next base: position 9,299 of record JAICRQ010000032.1, read on the forward strand.
GATCTTCCGGCGATTCATAAACAGAATTATACGCTCTGAATCAAAAGCGACGCCGAAAGGCGTCGCTCGTTGTTTTACTCACCCAGATAATCGCGCAGTTTGCGCCGGATAGAGGGATGACGCAGCCGGCTCAGCGCCTGCGCTTCGATCTGGCGGACGCGTTCTCGCGTCACGCCCATCTTACGGCCCACTTCTTCCAGGGTGTACGCCTGCCCATCCAATAAGCCATACCGCAGTTGCAGAATACGGACTTCGCGCGGTGGCAAACCATTAAGTACCTCGCCGAGATGTTCTTTCAACAAGTTATAGGTTGCAGTGTCATCGGGCGGTGGAGCCTCGTCGTCTTCAATGAAATCGCCGAGGACGGAGTCTTCTTCATCATCCGTCGGGGTTTCCAGCGAAAGCGGGCGGCGGGCGACCTGGATCATGTTCTCCACCTTTTTAGGCGGGACATCCAGAGCCGCAGCGAGCTCTTCCACGCTGGGTTCGCGACCAAGGCGTTGCGTCAGCTGGTGCTGGACGCGTAACAATTTATTGATCTGGTCGCCCATGTGCACAGGTACACGGATCGTGCGACCCTGGTCGGCGATGGCGCGAGTCACCGCCTGGCGGATCCACCAAGTTGCGTAGGTAGAGAACTTGTGGCCGCGGCGATAATCAAACTTCTTGGTCGCGCGGATCAAACCGATGTTACCCTCCTGGATCAGGTCCAGGAAGGGGACGCCGCGTCCCATATATTTCTTTGCAACCGAAATTACCAGGCGGGAGTTTGCCGTGATCAAATGTTCACGGGCTGCCCAGCCATCTTCGATCAGTTTGCGCAGTTCAGAGCGGCGACGGGGGCTAGCATTGCCTTTGGCAAGTTCCTCGCGTGCCATACGTCCGCGTTCAATTCGCTGGGCAAGCTTCACTTCTTCTTCCGCGGTCAAGAGCGGGACGCGGCTGACTTCCTTCAGATACAGTCCAATCGTATCGTCGGTATCGATATTTGCGAGGTAATCGTCTAAAGAGAGATCAACTTCAGGTTCAGCCTCTGTCGCCTCCACAGCAACCAGTTCATCTTCCGTCGGCTCAACGGTGGCGGTATCCTCCATAAAGGGAATTCCCGCGCTTAAGAGTGCCGAAAACGCTTCTTCAAGCTGTTCCACATCCTGTTCGGCTTCCGGGAAGAAATGTAATATATCGTCGAGCGTGATATATCCTTTTTGGCGGCCCAGCTCTACAAGCCGCGCAATGGCGGAAAATTCTTCTTCTTCATCAACCATCAAAATTTTATCTACATCCATTCGCTACAAATCCAATTCTTTTTAGTATCAGAATACACGTTTTTCGTGTAAATTTCAATACTCATTTCATTACTATTTCGTAATCTGAGTACCACATTAAAATTATTACGGCTGAGGGGTCGCAGTTTCGCTCAAAGGCGTACCTGCACCCGCCTCAGCGGTGGGGGTCTCCAGATAGGGTGGGTTGGTCAGCAGCCCCAGCAGAGCGTCGATCGCACTTCTACTTACGATGACAACCCCGTCCCCGTCGCGGACATAATAACCGCTCTCTGAGGGAGTGATAACACCGATGTCAACACTTCGTTCCACTCCGCTGGTAAACTTTATGGTCAGCACATATTCGGGGTCTTGCAATCCTACGATCTCAGGGTCGACGTCTGGAACTGTGTCCACAATACGCATCGTTGTCACCTGACTTGCTGCCGCTTCCGCCGACCCCTGATCTGCTTTGGCTTCGATGGGTTCGATCAGCGCCCAGGCTTCATCTTCCCCACGCGCTACCTCGACCGTTTCCCCTGCCTTCGACTCGATCCGAATGCTTGTCGGTGTGCCTTCCTCTGCCGTAAAAAGATAGGTTGGCGCAACTTCGGTGGCAGGCTCTCCGGTGAGCTCGATGTCCGCGGGCTGTTCACGGTTATTTAAGTAGTAATATGCTCCCGCCAGCACCAGCAGGAGGACAATATAGACGACCGTGGAACGGCGAATCATACGTTATCCCTTTCGCCGGCGCGACAGCCAGGTAGAAACTCCTGCCAGCACAACCAGACCTGGGATAATAAATACGGAACTGAGCAAAATCAGAATCCACTGGAACTGACCGGGAATTTCGAATGTGCGTTCGGTTGGAGTCCTGGGTGTGATGTCAGCAAGTGCTTCCTGCTCTGCCGACCAGTCTACAGAGTTGACGAACATATCGCCGTTACCGTAGGCATCGAAGATCTGGTCCACTGCAAAATTTGAGGTGCCGAATACGACCACGCGACCGCCTGTGGTGGAGTTTTCACCTGCAACTGCGAGGGTGAGCGGACCCTGGACTTCCGTCGGGTCCATTCCTACTTCAGCACCCCCCTGTGTCAGACTTGTAAAATCGGTCTCTCCCCAGGAGCGTTCGTTTGTCTGGACGAGAGGCGTGAGGGTCGCTGCCTCTGATGAGCCTTCCAGGGTAAAGCTGCGCGTGAACGGGAAGAAGGCAACCAGATTGTTCATGTTCACTGTGACCGGGTGCGCCGAGTCGTAATAGGCAGCTGCTGCTGTCGTCGGCTGGGGGCTGTTGAGGTCGATCACAATATCGTTGTTGAATGTGATGCCCCAATCCTGTGCAAGCATCTCTGCCAGAGGGTCAGCGGAATCGCCAAATTCCGTGAGGGCAGTGGGATCCTCCATGACGATCAGCGACCCTCCCGCGGCAAGATACTCCTCAAGTAAATTCACTTCCTCCTCCGAGACAGGCTGCAGCGGGCCGGCGATCACGATCAAGCTTGCATCTTCGGGAATTTGATTTTCAGCCAGTAGGTTGAGGCTCTTAACCGTATAGTTCTTGCTCTCGAGGATTGTCTTCGCCCGCGTCATGGACGCTTCGCCAGCCTGCTCGATATCACGTTCGCCATGACCAGTCAGGAAGTAGACTACGTGATTGCCCGGGTTGAGCAGGCGCAACATTCCCTTGAGGATCTCTGATTCACTGGCGAAGGCAACAATCTCCTGGCGGTCGCCCATCTGCAGCAGAATCTTTCCATCTCCTGTGATGCCGGCATTCCTCGCGGCTTGCGGATCAAGGTCCGGATTGATGAACTGATAATCGAACTTGCCGTTGCTATTAGCTTTAATGTTGCTCAATAACTGTTCGGTTGTCTCTGTATTGCTTGCCTGTGAGAAGAATCCTGTCGCCATCACATTTTCCGGAAGGGTATCCAGCGCGGATGCCAGTTCCGGGGAAAGCGTGTTGACATTGTCTTCTGTTAAGTCCAGGACCTGTTTGGGGTTCTGAAACGCGAGTACGTTTCCGACGATCAGAATGCCAAGAAACGCAATGGTCATGATCAGGGCATTGCTTCCATAGCGGGCTTGTCTGCCGGTAAGGAAGCGACGCACCCGGTCCGGTTCCATAATTGCATACGCAGCGAGCCCCAGGATAATGAGACCTGCACTAATGATCAGATACCGGTTGACATCTTCTGCGGTCAGCCCTGAGAACACCTGCATGGATATCAGCCCACGTGTGATTCCCAGGAAGAACGTAGCAATACATGCCAGGAGGGCGAAGATCAGCGCGACAATGGACGCGTTGCGATTACGAGCGGCGGACTGGTTCTTTTCGTTCATTAACGCCATCTCCGAGATTCAATAGCAGATGTCCCTATAAATAAGCCGAGAGCGATCAGGCTTACAAAGTATATAATATCGGTCAAGTACACGCGTCCCTGATTAAATGCGTCATAGAAATGCGATTGCATACTCAGATACTGAAAGATTTCGCCGCCCGTTCCCTGCAAAAGCTGAGCAGGAAAACCGACGAGCCACCATAGAAAGACGAACACACTCAGTGTCACGAAGAACGCCGCCACCTGGTTCGTGAAAGCGGCTGAGATGCCCACGCCCAGCGCAAGGAACGCAGCAGTCGCCAGAATCACTCCGAGATAAGAGGAAATGACCAACTGCTGGTCGATGCCAGGAGAAACGAGAACAAAGTGCAGAAGAAGGGGATAGATTAGCGTCACGGCAAGAACGGTCAGGATAAAAAGGAAGCCTCCCAACCATTTCCCGGCTACGAGCTCAAAGTCTGTAACCGGAGCCGTTAAGAGCAATTCCAATGTGCCCATGCGCGCCTCATCCGCGAGCAGACGCATCGTAATCGCGGGGATCGCCAGGACCAGTAGGAATCCAAATGCACCGGTGACGGGTGTTATATCTGGCGTTTGCCCAAACGCTTGAAAGGCATTCTGGATAAAGTACAAAATATTGATGGCGAAAATAATCCCGATGGTCAGCAGGATCATGAATGCCACCACGTAGGCAATCGGGCTGATAAAGAAGTGGTTGTACTCGCGTTTTGCAATGATCCAAATATTTCTCATAGAACCCTCATCAAAGTTGTGTCTCGGCAGCGTTGTCGCGGGTGAGCTCCAGGAAGATCTCTTCGAGGCTCAACCCTACCGGCCGCATTTCTAGCAGTTCGTATCCTGCCTGAACGACCGCCTTCGCGACCTGCGGTCTTGTGTCTTGTCCTGCAGCAAATTCAAATTCAACGGAACCATCCGGTTTCGGTTCAACAGCCTGCACGCCTTTCACTTTGGCGATTTTGTTGCTCAACCCGTCCGAGTCGCCGCGCACGCGCAGGACAACGCGCTGGGCACCCACGAGCCGGGACTGTAGATTCTCAGGCGTATCTTCCGTCACGATTTGACCTTTATTGATGATCAACACCCTG
>JAICRQ010000385.1 GCA_025966435.1 Anaerolineales bacterium
CTTCCCATTGCGCCCGGTCATTTGTGAAGGACCGCCCTTGGCACCCTCTTCTGCCTTGAACTTTTGATTCTGGTGGAAGGAAGAAAGCGTATTCAAGGTAGGCTTGACTTCGAAGATCACATCGCCGCCTTTACCGCCGTCGCCGCCATCCGGACCGCCCCTCGGGATAAATTTCTCGCGGTGGAAATGTACCATGCCATCGCCGCCCTTACCGGATTTTAAGTGGATCACAACCTGATCGATAAACATAACTCGATTATAACTGTAGGGATGCCTTGAAATAAAAAGCCGTCCTGTCTTTTAGACAAGCCGGCAAACCAGAGCGAATACTTCGATGGTCGGATGACTACGTTACTTAACCAGCTTCCACGCTCCCGGCAACACCAGCGAGGCAGCTATCAGTTTGATCGCATCCCCGAGCAGGAATGGAATCAGTCCCGCGGCGATTGCCTTGCTGAAACTCCCAAGCACGATGGAGAGCCAGGTCACGCCGCAGATATAAATGAGGATTGTTCCCACAAAGAAGGGGATCAGCGACGTGCGGATGCTTCTTTCCAGTCCCCGTTCTGCCAGCAGACCAATGACAAATGCCGATAGCACAAAGCCGATGAGATAGCCTCCGGTCGCGCCGGTAACGATGTCCAGTCCATGGGCGCCACCTGCAAAAAAGGGCAGGCCAAACACGCCCAGTGCGAGATATGATGCAAGCGATATTGCACCGCGCTTCGATCCCAGGGCGGCGCCGACAAGCAGAACACCAAATGTCTGGCCGGTGATCGGCACAGGTGTGAAGGGAAGTGGAATCTCAACTTGAGCCAGGGCGGCAACGAACAGCGCGCCGAGAAGGATTAAGATCAGATCGCGCAGCCATCCTGCGACGTGTGGAAATGTACGAATATAAACAGTGGGAGCCAGAGTCGTCATTTTACAAAGTTCCTCTCAAAGGGATTTGACAGTAAAACACATGATTCTTGAAATCGTTCCAAACGGGAAGTGAAGCGACCGAAATTATGCGATTCTGGCTGCACTCCAAATGATCGATCGCTTCAAATCCGCATGATAAAATCGCGGAGATATGCCAGCAAAAAAATACTCCATCAATTGGGAAAACGATGAACCGGTCTCTTTCGAGGTAGATGGAGTCGTTTACAAAAGCCTCGACCATATTCCTAGCGAAGCCGATCGCGAGAAGCTCACAGCGATGTGGGATGGCTCCCTGGATCAGCAGTTCGAGAAAGAGTTAAGAGACTTTGATGAAGAATTCAAGAAGGACTGGGAAGCTCACAAGAAGACTTCTATCAAAGCGGAGAAGCTCATCCTCGGAGTCTTCACCGGCGTGGCAGTGCTCATGTTATTGATTGCAACTGTTTCTTCTGCCAGCGCCATTCTGAAAATGAGTCGGGAAGAAAGTGCGACGGGGCGTGTGGTGCAAATCATTGAGCGCCGCGAATATATCAACGAGCAGGATCGTATCATAGAGGACTATTACTATCCGGTGGTTGAATTTGTCTCCCAGGACGGGCGGCCTCACGCTATACAAGTGACCGAAGGAAGCTCCGCGCCCTCGCATGAGGTGGGCGATGAGGTGACAGTTCTTTACAACCCGGAGCATCCGCTGGAGGCGCGTATTCAATCGTTTGGTAGTTCCGCGCTGATGTGGATCCTACCGGGCATCACGGGAATTTTAGGGCTTGCCTTCCTTGGCGGGGTGATTGCTGTACGCAAGTTGATGCCCTCTACAGAGGATTCGCAGAATGAACTGGCATAAGACGACGCTCGAAATTTCCACCCCGGGTAAGGGGCTGCATGATATCACCGAGACTGTGCGCGCACAACTGCGCGAGTGGACTGTGCAGGAGGGAATGTGTTTTATCTTTTTGCAGCACACCAGCGCCTCTTTAGTTATGAGCGAAAACTGGGACCCAACCGCCCGCGCCGACCTTGAAACGTTCCTGGAGCGGCTCGTCCCCGAGCGGGATACCTGGTATACCCACGATCTGGAGGGTCCAGACGATGCCACCTCACACATCCGATCCATGCTGACAGACACCAGCCTGACCATCCCTGTGGATGATGGGAATCTATCGTTGGGAACCTGGCAGGGAATTTATATTTTTGAGCATCGGGCGCGTCCGCACCGACGTAAGGTGTTACTGCGCGTATTGAGTGTGAAGTAGATGGCAAAAGAGTCGGGCAACTTTGTGCCCGACTCTTGACTATAGAACCAAATTATAAAACTAGGGCATGGTTAACCACCAAACATACTTGGAATCTGTCCACTCTGCCAGCACGCTTGAGCCATCTGGTTCCAACACGCTCATGTGATGAGATGTCTCGGCTGTTGAGTACGTCGAAACCAGCAGAAACTCCCTATTCATCAATAGCGCGGGCATCCCCGATATGCCAGATTTACGAGTGACAAGTTTTCCACTGGCTGTATCGAAGATTTCGGTCCAGGGTTTATTATCCTGGCTGTCTCCCCAATTCCTCAAATATAGAAAGCGACCGTCCGGCGAAAGAGATAACTCCGTGGTATCCGTTTCGATACGGTCCACGCGGCTGCCGTCGCTAGTCTTGAGGATCTCCAACCCGAGCGGACTCTGTTCCATTTGCCAGTTTCCCTGGTTATCTTCAAATGTGGTGCTGTTTACTCCCACAATGTAAAGATATTGACCATCGGGAGAGATGACAACCTGCCTTGTGATTCCATCACCGATCTTTGCATGAGCAATGCCCGCCGTCATAGCGAGGAGACGTTCGAACCAAGTAAGCTTGGTCTGGATTTCCACTGTTTCGACGGTTTGACTTTGAAAGTCCACTGTCGTCAGCTTCTCAGAATCTGCATGGACAACGTAAAACGCATCACGATTGGGCGCGAATACAAGACCCGGACTGATATAAAAAGCCTGTCCCGGTTCATAGATGTTCACCGGAGTCGCGTTTTCGTCTTTCGCAAAGATGCCGTCGTGAACCTCTCCTAGTTCCGCCGACCAGCGTGGTGTCAAATCTGCCGCATCGAGCAGGAGAACCTGCGGCGGGCCCGCGGTCATTCCATTTGGAGAGTTGATCGTTGGACGATAAAGCATCAACGCCTCACCGTTCTCCGTAAACTTCAAATGGGAAACAAAAGACTCAATCTTGCTCTGTGCAGTAATCCTTTCTTGTTCAATATTTATTATCGTTAACGTGTAACGGGAATCTCCGTGCGCGATAGCCAGTCGTTTTCCATCCGGGCTGAAAATTATGCTATTCACCCAGCCATTGATTTCCAGTGCAAGGTGTCGAGTTTTCCAGGCGTGAACGTCGATCACTACCAAACTACCTTGCGTGTTAGATTGGTTGGGGAAGCTGACCACAGCCAGAGTATCCCGGTCTGGTGAGAACGCATGAAAGAAGGTATGACCGAGTGAAATGGGTGTGTAGCCAGGCAGAGCAGTTCCGGTGGCAGAATCGAGTGGAAAGAGGACATTCCCCTCCGAGTTCCCTCTCCATTCGGTAACAAGCAAACTGGTCCCGAAGGTTCCATTAAGTAATGGAGTAGCAAACTCAGGCTCGCTGACGTCTGTTGGAGCGGTGGTTGATCCGGTAGGCGCTACACAAGCCGTCAAAATCAATAGGAATGTTAGAAAAACAATAAGAATCTGCATTTCGTCTCCTTAGGTGCAATAGTACATACTGGATACACCTCTAAAGAGATATGCGTTCCTACCCTAAATAAAATCGGCTTACCTTGGGATAAGCCGACGTTTTTCTTCTACTTTTTCTCGCCAAACTTTTGCATCAAAATATCTCTTAGCGTCGGCTTGCCGATTTCCTGTAGTTCATAGCGTACACGCTGGTGCGGCTTGTTCATCTTGATGATACGAGTCAGGTCGATTGGTGTGCCCACCACGACCATATCCACATCGGATGTGTTGATGGTCTCTTCGAGGTCTTTCATCTGCGCGCCGCCGTAGCCCATCGCCGGTAGGATCGGTCCCGTCTTTGGATACTTCTCGTACGTTGC
>JAICRQ010000507.1 GCA_025966435.1 Anaerolineales bacterium
AAGAGCGGCATTGACTATTACACCTTTTTGCGCCCGATGCCACACGAGAAAGGACTGCCATCACGTTTGTTCTGGTGGCAGTCAGACGATGGTTCACGTGTGCTGACATTTCGTATCCCGTTCGAATATCTTTCCTGGGGGAAAGAGGTGGAAATCCACGCCCGGCGCTGTGCTGATGAGATGAAAGAGCCGGTCGATGAATTCATGTGTTTCTACGGCGTGGGGAATCACGGTGGGGGACCGACGATCGTAAATATTGAAAGCATCCACCGCCTGGATGCCGATCCGGATTTCCCAGTCCATCTGGTCTGCTCGACTCCCGAGGCATTCTTTCAGGCTGTGGAAACAAAAGGGTGGCCAATCCCCATTGTGCAAAATGAACTACAGCACCACGCCAGCGGCTGCTACGCGGCGCATTCCGGAATCAAGCGCTGGAACCGCCTGGCGGAAAACCGGCTGCTTGCCGCTGAAAAGTTATGTGTCGTAGCAGAATCGTTATGGCGCGAGGAACTACCTACACCGACTATTTTTTATCCGGCCGAGTTTGCGCGCGCGTGGAAGAATGTTCTGTTCAACCAGTTCCACGACATCATGGCTGGCACCAGCCTCGAAGCCGCCTACGATGACGCGCGCGACTCATACGGCGAAGCGATGATGATTGCCAACCGTGCCTTGAATCATGCGGCACAATCGATTGCCTGGAAGATCAACATCCCTGTGGAAGAAAACATCCGCCCCCTCGTAGTCTTCAATCCACTGACATGGCCGGTAAAGACAAATGTTGAGATTGAGTCGTCGCGTTTAAAACCTGAGATGTCCCTTGTGGATGAGTCCGGTAACGTGATCCCACATCAGGGCGCGCAATCGACCACCACTGCAGGTCGTGATCGTCTTTGTTTTACGGCTGACCTGCCTGCCCTTGGTTACCGAACCTATCGTTTGCTTCTAACTTCAGAAAAGGACCCGAAGGATCAGCCGCAGGAAAGGCTGCAGGCATCTGACAGTGTTCTGGAAAACGATCGCTTCCGCCTGGAGTTTGATCCGCTGACCGGTCATATCGCCAGCCTGCGCGATAAGCAGGAAGAGGTGGAAGTGTTCTCGGGTCCAGCGGCTTTGCCGGTGGTGTTGGATGATCCGGCGGATACCTGGGGGCACAACGTCTACAAGTGGGATACAGTCGAGGGCACCTTTCAGGCAGAGTCTGTCCGGTTGGTGGAACACGGTCCTGCCCGGTCGGTCGTACGCGCTACCAGCCGTTACGGTTCTTCCCGATTGGTCCAGGATTTCGCCATGTACCCAGACCAGGAACAGATCGATGTCAGCGTGATGGTGGACTGGCACGAACAGCTCAAGATGCTCAAGCTGCGTTTCCCGGTCAACATCAAGTTCATGAAGATCACACATGAGATTCCTTACGGGCACACAGAGCGATTCGCCAACGGAGAGGAAGAACCAGGGCAATCCTGGGTGGATGTCTCCGGCGTTTCGCGTGACCGCGAAACTCCCTATGGCTTCAGTCTGCTGAACGACGGCAAATACAGCCTGGACGTGAACGTACGCGACATCGGCCTGACCGTTCTGCGCAGCCCGGCATACGCTCACCATATCCCCGCTGTACTGGAACCGGATGGGCATTACGCCTACATTGACCAGGGCATTCAACGCTTCTGTTATACACTCTTCCCACACTCTGGAAGTTGGGAGAGCGCTGGTACAGCGCGCCGCGCGGCCGAATTGAACCAGCCTCCTATCCCTATATTTGCGACGTTCCATGCCGATGGAACTTTGCCGCAATCCGATTCATTCATCGCTGTTGAGCCTGAAAGTGTGATGGCAACTGTCCTCAAACAAGCAGAAGACGGTGACGGCTTTGTTCTGCGCGCCTTTGAGACCTCTGGCGCCGCTACGCGCGCCTCCATTCGCCTGCCGAAGCTGGAGCGCGTCATCGAAGCGGACTTTGGTCCGAATGAGATCAAGACCTTTCTCATCCCACGCGACGCGGCACAAGAGGTGACAGAAACAAACCTGTTGGAGTGGCAGGATGAATAGGCATATCTCCCTCAACGGGAACGACTGGTTCATGAAGGACTTCTATGGCGAAGACTGGCGCTGGCGCGGCTCGCACCTGCCCGATAGCCGCGACCGGCGTCAATGGAAGGTCGGTTCCGTTCCTGGCTGCCCACACTATGACTTGTGGAAGTCCGGAGAAATCCCTGATCCTTACTTTGAGCGTAACAGCTTGCTTAGCGAATGGATTCCACAGCGCACCTGGCTCTATAAAAAGACGTTTTCGGTTGGTGAAGGGGTTAGAGGAAAACGCGTTCACCTTCACTTCGAAGGTGTCGATTATCAGGCGGAATTCTTCCTGAACGGCGAAAGCCTGGGGACGCATACCGGCATGTTCACACCCATTGTCTTCGATGTGACCGATAAACTTTTCTATGACCAGGAGAATCTCTTAGCGGTCGTCATCGAGGCGGCCCCGCTGGAAGAGCCGCAGGTAGGACGCACCAGCCGCGTGAAAACTGTCAAGACACGCATGAACTACTGGTGGGATTTCTGCCCACGCATGGTTCATTTGGGTATCTGGGGTGATGTATATCTGGAAGTCACAGGTCCGGTTCGGCTCGAAGACGTTTTTATACGCCCAAAACTGGAGCCTGACTTTCAACGCGCAAGCGTATTCGTGACTGTTGAAGTGGACTCCGTGATTCAAACGGAAGCAAACTTAGAAATCCTCCTGCGACATCAGGAGGTGATTGTAGCAAGGGAACAGACGCACCACAGTTTAGAGTCGGGCCATACACGTTTGGAGACGTGTCTGGAAGTGGTCGCCCCCCAATTGTGGTGGCCGAATGGCTCTGGAGAGCCAGAGCTTTACGAGGCAGACGTGCGGATCTCGCTGCCATCCACAGAAGACAATGAAGATCCTTCTGTTGCCCGCACCATGCCCTTTGGTATTCGCCAGATCAACCTGGTCCCGAACGACACTGCCCATCCTACCGCGCTGCCTTATACCTTTATTGTCAA
>JAICRQ010000499.1 GCA_025966435.1 Anaerolineales bacterium
GCGTTCAGCGCGCTCGGGGTCCACTTCGACGATGAGTCCTACACCTTCGTTCATTGTGATTGCCAGCGGCTGCGCGCCGCCCATCCCGCCGAGACCGGCCGTCAGTACGAACTTTCCTTTGAGTGATCCCCATCCCTTAAGCCTGGCGAGCGCGCCGAAGGTTTCGTATGTGCCCTGCAAAATTCCCTGCGTGCCAATATAGATCCACGAACCGGCTGTCATCTGCCCGTACATGATCAGCCCCTTTTGGGCAAGCTCGTCGAAGTGTTCCCAGGTTGCCCAATGCGGCACGAGATTGGAATTGGCGATCAAGACCTTCGGCGCATCCTTGTGACTTCGGAAGACCACCACCGGCTTCCCGGATTGCACGAGGAGAGTCTCATCCTCCTCGAGATTTTTGAGTGATTCTAGGATCGCCTCGAACGCCTCCCAGGAACGCGCGGCTTTCCCGCGCCCGCCATAGACGACGAGATCGTCCGGCTTTTCGGCGACTTCAGGGTCTAGATTGTTTTGAATCATGCGGTATGCAGCTTCGCTGAGCCAGTTCTTACAAGTGAGATCGGTTCCCCTCGGCGCGCGGACGGTTCTCGGTCCAGACATGATGCTGTCTCCTTGTTAAAATGAAAATCCCTCCCGGTTATTATACGCCGGGAGGGATTTCGAGGGGCTACGTTACTGTTATTGGGCTCTCGCGAGCAATTCCGCAAAGTCTGTGCCGCGTAAGCGTGCCACCAATGCATCCTGCACTTCGCACCAGACAGAACGGATCGGGCAATGAGCTTCGAATCCGCAGACGCCGCCTTGCGCGATACAGTCATGGAGATGGATGGGACCGTCGATGGCTTCGACCACTTCCAGCAGGGTGATGTCTTTAGGGTCGCGTGCAAGAACTACCCCTCCTCGCGCGCCACGGGATGTATGGAGCAAGCCTGCAATGGAGAGCTGGGAAATGATTTTCGCCAGGAAGGATGGCGGGATGTGCTGTTCCTTCGCTACGCTGCTCGTGGAAGCTCGTTCACCATTCTGTAACTTTGCCAGGTGCAGAACGGCACGAACGGCATAGTCAGCTTGACGTGTGATTTGCATACGGTTCTTCCTTCTAGAAAACAGACAATACCTGTCTCTAATGTAGGATTGTATTGCCACACGAACATGTCAGCCAGTGTAAGATGTCATAAGGAAATCATGACCTTTTGCGCCGTTTTTAAACAAAAACGACCCGCAAATTAGCTTGCGGGTCGTTACTCGTATAATCATGTCACACCTGCACTTGCGTCGCACGCAGTGCAGATGAGCAATCTCAACTTATAGAGAGGAGATTGCTTCGCTACGTTCGCAATGACACAGCGAAATGTTATGCCACCTTTCGCCCCTGCGGGACTTCTCGCGGAACGTTCAATGCAGCCTCCAACGCTTGCTGAATGGAGCGGACTTCGATGATCTCGATGCCTTTGGGATAGGGCTCGCCTTTGCGTATGGCTTTCGGCACGATAGCGGTTCGGAAGCCCAGCTTTTGTGCTTCCCGCAAACGCGCCTGCATTTGCCCGGGCATGCGCAATTCTCCGGCGAGGCCGATCTCCGCGATCAGGACCGAATCGGCTTTGACAGGGATATCTCTCCATGAGGAAGCGATGGCAGCCGCAATCGCCAGGTCTGCTGCTGGCTCATCGATTTGCAGACCGCCAACGACATTCACAAACGTATCCTGCTCCGAAAGTTTTAATCCCACGCGGCGGGTCAGCACAGCTGCGATTAATAACAGACGGTTGAAGTCCACGCCGTTCGCTGTTCTGCGCGCATTTCCGAATTGCGTAGGCGAAGTGAGTCCCTGAACTTCTACAAGGATGGGGCGCGTGCCTTCCATTGTCACGGCGATGGCGGAGCCCGCGGCGTTGATCATGCGCTCGGCGAGAAATGCCTCCGATGGATTGGTCACTTCTGCCAGACCACCTTCGCGCATTTCAAAGACGCCTACCTCGGAGGTCGCGCCGAAACGATTCTTCACCGATCGCAACAAGCGATACGCCTGGAAGCGATCCCCTTCCAGATAGAGCACCGTGTCTACAATATGCTCCAGCACACGCGGACCTGCGATGGTGCCTTCCTTTGTCACGTGCCCGATCACGAAGACGGAAATACCACTGGTTTTTGCCAGCTCACGCAACTGTGAAGAAGATTCGCGCACCTGCGAAACAGATCCGGCAGAGGAGTCCATGTTCGAGAGGTAAACGGTTTGGATGGAATCCACGATCAGTAAATCAGGTTTTACTTCGTTGATATGATTAAAGATGATCTCAAGGTTCGTTTCTGTGACCAAGAGTAAATTCTTTGGAAGCTCTTTCTGACCATTCAAACGTACGGCGCGCATCTTGATCTGGCGTTCCGATTCTTCACCGGAGACATACAGCACACGCTGCTTTGCCCCCATTTCCATTGCCATTTGCAGCATCAACGTGGACTTACCAATACCCGGGTCGCCTCCGACCAGCACAATCGAGCCAGGAACGATTCCCCCGCCAAGGACGCGCGCGAATTCCCCAATGGGGAGGTGGATGCGATCTTCCGCGTCGCCTGAGATATCACCGATCGCGCGCGGCGAAGACCGCCCCGTCAGCCCGCGCACCGACGAGCTCTTTGCCGCCGGCTCATCGTGGATGACTTCCTCCACCATGCTGTTGAACGACCCGCATTGTGGACATTTGCCCATGTAGGATGCGGCAACCCGCCCGCATTCCTGACAAACGAAACGTGTATGTGTCTTTGCCATTCTGACCTCACCAAACATGTAGGGGCACAGCGAGTGTGCCCCTACCAGTATAACAGAATTTATGTTCTAGTTTCTATGCGGTCACAGCATAAATCTGATTCAGCATGTTCAGAAATTCCCCCGAGGGTCGCTCTTTCAGGATCTCCTTCCGGGATTCCCGATCTAAGGTTCTTAGCAGTAAATACTGAACTGCATATTTACGGAAGAGGCGCTGCCCGTCTCCTTCGCCATAGAACTTTATGCTTTTCGCAAGATGCTCGCGCACGGTCTTTTGCACCTGCTCTGGAGAGACTTGTGCGCGGTCCAGCCCTGAGAAGATCCAGGGATTGGCGATGGCTGCACGCCC
>JAICRQ010000007.1 GCA_025966435.1 Anaerolineales bacterium
CTATTGAAGGGATTTACACACATCTGGCAAATTCAGAATCAGCAGACCGCTCGTATTCCATGATGCAGATAGAACGATTTCAGGAAGTGCTTTCTCTTTATGAGAAACATAGTCTGCCTGTTCCGGCTCTGCGACATGTATGCAATTCAGGTGGCATCCTGAACTTGCCCGACTCATATTTTGACATGGTGCGTCCGGGTGTGTTGTGTTATGGGGTGTATCCTGGGGATGAGGTAGATCGAATTATCGAAGTCAAGCCCGCGCTGACGTGGCGTTCATGTGTTGCGTACTCGAAACGTACCCAGCCCGGGCGCCCGATCGGTTACGGGTCGTTGTGGCAGGCGGAAAGGGAGACTGGAATCGTCACCATTCCCTGTGGTTATGCGGACGGCTACTTCCGGCGTATGACCAACCGGGCACAGGTTCTGATCGGTCAAAAAAAATATTCACAGGTCGGCAGGATTTGCATGGATCAATTTATGGTCAACGTCGGTGATGATGAAATCCAAGTGGGGGACGAGGTGATTCTGCTTGGAGAGGGAATTGCGGCTGAAGATCTCGCGCAATGGATGGGCACGAATGAATATGAAGTGATGACGAACATTAGTGCACGTATTCCGCGCGTGTACGTCAACGAGTAATGGTAGAATGGTGCGATTTCTCTTGAGGTGAACTGTGAAGAAAGTATTTCATAATTATTGGGGGATCTTTATCATTGCGGGGATGATCATCGTGCTCGATCAGTGGACGAAATGGCTGGTGCGCACAAATATTCCTGCCGGGCAGAGCTGGCTGCCTGACTCGCTGCTCTGGCTCAGTCCCTATGCGCGCATTGTCCACTGGTATAACCGGGGTGCCGCGTTTGGAATCTTTCAGGAAGGCAGCATGGTGTTCACCGTGCTGGCATTCATAGTGAGCGCTGCTATTATTTATTATTATCCACAGGTCTCCCGTCAGGATTGGCCCTTGCGGCTCGCGATGAGCATGCAGTTGGGCGGTGCTGTGGGCAACCTGATTGATCGTCTAACCATTGGTCACGTCACAGATTTTATTTCGGTGGGTACCTTCCCTGTATTCAACATCGCCGACTCGAGTATTAGTGTTGGCTGTGTAGTCTTATTACTGGGTGTATGGTGGCAGGAACGCAACTCCAAGAAGGAAAAAGTGCGGGCTGCCTCCTCCGATCAACCAAGCGAAGCGACGAGTGAATGACCGCGTCCTAAATTTCCACTTTGATAAAGAGACTCCTGAGCGGCTCGATAAATTCCTGGTCGGGCAGTTGCAGGAGTTTTCGCGTTCGCGCATCCAGGGGCTGATCGCGAACGGATTTGTAGAGGTGAATAGTCGTTTGGCGAAAAAGGCGGGACAAATGCTGGAGAGTGGGTTCAACGTGATGGTTCGTATCCCTCCGGCCGCGTCTACGGAACTGGTCCCTGAGGATATTCCTCTCGATATTGTTTTTGAGAACGAGGACCTGATCGTTGTCAATAAACCGGCGGGCATGGTCGTGCATCCTGCCGCAGGGCACGCTTCCGGGACATTGGTGAATGCTGTATTGGGTTATGAGCCTGAGATCGAGGGAATTGGCGGCGAAGAGCGCCCTGGTGTCGTTCACCGCCTCGATAAGGAAACGTCCGGGTTAATTCTGCTCGCAAAAAACGAGCGCGCGCATCGCTGGCTGCAGGACCAATTCCGCCTGAGAAAGGTCGAGAAAACGTATCTTGCTCTGGTGGATGGAAAACCGCCCACGCCATCGGGCCGGGTGGAGGCGCACATCGGGCGCGACCCGAGTCATCGCAAGCGGATGGCGGTCGTCCCGGAAAGCCGGGGACGAGAGGCGATCTCCGAATACAAAACAATCGAAAGTTTTCGAGCCCATACATTGCTGCAGTTTCATCCGCTAACAGGCCGTACCCATCAGATTCGTTTGCATTGCGCGTTTCTAGGCTGCCCAATCGTGGGAGATGAAGTGTATGGAAAAAAGAAATTCTCCGTTGAAATCCAGCGGCATTTTTTACACGCCTATCGTTTGAAGATCGCGTTGCCTGGGGAAAAGGAAGCAAGATTATTTGAAGCGCCGTTGCCGGAGGAGTTGGAGCGGGTATTAGTTTCATTGCGTAATGAAGAATGACGAAGTATCTCATTCTAGTCAAACATTCTCTGCCTCAAATAGCAGAAGATCGCCCTGCTAATACATGGAACCTGTCGGCGGAAGGTCAAGTACGCGCGCGCCGGTTGGCTGAACAACTGGAACGCTTTGGACCGGAAGTCATTGTTTCCAGTAATGAACCGAAGGCAAAGGAGACCGCTGAAATCCTTGCCAGCCATTTTCAACTCGACATGCAGATTGTCTCCGATCTGCATGAACATGATCGAAGCAATGTGCCATATCTTTCTGATCATACATTTCAGGCTTCTATTCGGGAGTTTTTCCAAAAGCCGGATGAGCTTGTGTTCGGAAGCGAAACAGCAAATCAAGCTTATACACGTTTCTATCGAGGTGTCCATTCTATTCTGAATGAGCATCAGAATAAAACAATCGTTATCGCGACGCACGGAACCGTTATTTCGTTGTTTGTATCACGACTTACAGGAAGCTCGGACCTGGAGCTTTGGAGTCAACTGGGGTTGCCATCTTTTGTTGCATTAGATTTACATTCCAACACACTAATCGTAAGGAGTACCATTACCTGAGGAGGAGAGTATGGAGTACATCGATCTTCGTTCTGACACTGTCACCAAGCCCACGCCTGAAATGCGCGAAGCAATGGCAGAGGCTGAGGTGGGGGATGATGTCTATGGCGACGATCCAACGGTAAACAGGCTGGAAGGACTAGCGGCTGAAATGTTGGGGAAAGAAGCCGCCCTATTCGTCCCTTCCGGGACGATGGGGAATTTGATTGCACTACTGGTTCATTGCCAGAGAGGACATGAGGTCATTGTGGGGAACCGGTCTCACATCTATCTAAATGAGGCAGGTGGGATGTCTGCGCTGGGTGGGATTCAGCCCTGCCCTGTCGAGAATCAACCGGATGGAACGCTTGCCATTGATGACATCCTCGCTTCGATTCGAACAGAAGATGTGCATCATCCGATCACGCGGTTGATCTGTCTGGAAAACACACAGAATATTTGCGGGGGAGTCCCTTTAACGGTTGAATATACGCGCCAGGTGGGCGACCTCGCGCGTCAAAATGGTCTTTCCTTACATATTGATGGCGCGCGTATCTTCAACGCAGCGGCAGCTCAGAGTGTGTTGGTCAAGGAATTGGTTGAGCCGGCAGATTCAGTTATGTTCTGTTTGAGCAAAGGCCTGGCAGCGCCAGTCGGTTCGATCCTAGTAGGACCGAGCGAATTCGTCAGCCGTGCTCGTCATATCCGTAAGATGCTCGGCGGCGGGATGCGCCAGGTGGGTGTAATAGCGGCAGCGGGAATCATCTCTCTGGAGAAAATGACGAGGCGATTGAACGAAGATCATGCACGCGCGAGGAGGCTGGCAGACGGTTTGCGTCAGATCAGGGGTTTGGTCGTCGACCCACAATCTCCGTATACGAATATGGTATATCTAAGTTTGTCCGAAGAGGTTTCGACAAGCGCTCACCAGATAACGCAAAAGATGAAAGAATATGGTGTACTGGTGGATCCGGAGAATGCCCGGCGGTTTCGTCTGGTTATCCATTATTGGATAGATGATTCGGCTGTGGAAAAGACAGTATCGGCCTTCCAAAAAGCACTTCACTAAAGAAAGAGCAGGCAATCCGCCTGCTCTCTTATTAAACCTGGAGTATTTCCCAATGATGTGCAGCCGGCTCGACCTGATTTCGGCCTCGCGCCTTTGCCACATACAGTCGTCGATCTGCAAGGTCAATCAGCCGATAAATCTCATCTGCTTCTGTGGGATAAACCGCGATTCCCTGGCTCACAGTGGGCACAGGAATTGTCCGCTGCTCGCGGTCTTCGACCCGTAACGCTGCCATCGTCTGACCAATCCGTTCTGCAACTTGTAGAGCCTGTAAGCCGCCCGCGCCCGGAAGCGAAATAATAAACTCCTCCCCACCCCAGCGGCCGACGGCATCAGAGTGCTTGATATGATGCTTGATAGCAGTGCAAAGTGTTTTGAGAATACGGTCTCCTACAAGATGTCCATAGGTATCGTTATATTGTTTGAAAAAGTCTATATCCAGCATGATTAGACTGAGCGGCGTGTCAGGTGTAGACGCCTCTACTGCCTGCTCAGCCAGCTTTTTCAGGAAATAGCCGTGGTTATAGACGCCTGTCAGGCTGTCCAGCCGCGTCTGTTCCTCCACCTGTGCATGACGGATGGTGTTATCGAGGGCGAGCGTGATATGCTGTGCTAGGTTCGAAAGAAGTTCCATGTCTGCGCCGTCAAACGCGTTGGGTTGATATGATCCAAGTGAGATAACCCCTCTCACATTCGGCGCGGTGAGCGGAACGCCCATCCAAGAGAGATTCGTTTTTTCCTTCCCAACAATTAAAATCTCCACGCCATCTAAACCCACTTCCCTGCGCAAGTCCGGTAAAAACAATTCCTTTTGATTCTTGATCACCCAGCCTGATAGCGTGCCATTCAGAGGAGCTTTTGCACCATTGAAATATTCACCATCGTCGTAGAATAAATCCAGATGGATTTCATTGTCTCGCAGCAGCCCGATGAAATAAGTGTCTGCCTCCAAGGCTTCCTGTATGGTGGCATCCATAAGGGAAATGGTCTGCTCCGTATCAAGGGAAAGCATGATCTGACGGCTCACCTTGTTAATCGTCTCAAGGCGGTGAATATTCCGCTGCGTGGCATTCTTGATATACAACACCGCTTCCACAATGACGATGGAAGTAATAAACGGCATGCCGAATTCAAGTATGTCGCTTGGCGCGTTCGTCACGACAAAGGTATAGAGAAGACTCAGAAGGAACGCAAGGACAAACGTTGTATATGCATAAAGACGCCCAGAAACGATCGCTGCCGCGATTACGCCAAAGGGAATCAGAATGTGGGCTACTTCATGCAAGTGTGCGGGCAAAAAGAAAGGTAGCACGCCCAGGCCGATCCCGCTCAGGATGGCATTCAGCCAACCGTAGGTTTCTCGAAAATCAGCAGTCCGAACAATTACGAAATGATTGATGATCGTTCCGGTGATAAGAGTCAAACCATAGACAAACAGCTCTGGATTGAATGAAGGCTCATAAAATAGATTCTTCAGCATGATGATGGCCAGTATGACAATGGAACACAGGCTGATCGGCAGAATAAATTGTTGAACTTCTTGCGGTGCGAAGGAACCCGCCGGTTTTCTTACTCTCATGCGATAATCTTCTCCCCTTCAGTGAATTCCTTATAAGGCAGCTTTGTCAGCGCCTCCACAATTAGAGGGTCAAATAAAATTCCCGATTGTTCTTTTATATACTCAATGGCTTCCTCTGGGCTGGACTTGCTTCGATAACTTCTTTTGCTGGTCAGCGCATCGAACACATCTGCCACTGCAAAGATGCGTGCCTGGATCGGGATCTCTTCCCCTTTTAACCCGATTGGATACCCGCTTCCATCCCAGCGCTCATGATGGTAGCGGATCACGGGTAGTGAATCCTGCAGGAAGGGAATACCCTCCACAATCCGTGCGCCGATATCTGGATGAATCCTCATGGTCTTCCATTCATCATCCGTCAGCTTGCCGGGTTTATGCAATACCCTATCGCTAATGCCAATTTTGCCAATATCGTGCAATAAAGAGCCACGTTCTATTGCCTTGAGTTGGGGTCCGTTTAAGCCAATCTCTTCTGCCAAAAGGCATGTCAGCCGACTGACTCTCATACTGTGACCTTCCGTCTCGCGGTCGCGCGCATCCAACGCAGACATGAGAGAGGTCAAGGTCTGGTCGTACGTAATTTCCAATTCTTCGTAGGCGGCCTCGAGCTGCTTGGCTTGCTGCCGCGACTCGGACAAAAGGATCGAGCGTTCCAGCGCGATCGCCGCTTGGTTTGCCAGCGTTTGTAAGTTGGCAAAGTTTTGCCCGCGACTTTCCGGGATATTCATCCATAACGCGCCATACGTACGCCCACGCGTGAGCAGGGGATAACATACCAGCGATCCATTTTCCATCGAAACGATAATGCTCTGTCCGGTCTGGATCGCCTGATCGATAGTTTCCATGGGATGTTCAGGACGTGCGTGCAAGCCTTTCACGTCGATTTCCACTTCTGCCTCGACCTGTCCCTCGCGAGTCATCAGGACGATGCCTGTCCGTGTGGAGTTAGTGACTTTGTGAGCCACCTGGGCAATGAGTTCCGCCGCCATGCTCAGTTCTTCCGTCTGGATGACGTCCACGCTCAACTGATACAACATCGATGTAATATTCAGGGTATTGCGCAATTCCTGGTACAGCCAGGAGCTTTCGATCGATGCAGCAGCCTGGGAGGACATCAAGTCTGCCAGCGATTCATCATTTTCGGAGAAGAAGACCCCCTCCTGTTTCCCGAAGGCAAGGATGGCACCAATGCTCAAGCGGTGCAAACGAATCGGGATGGCGAGTACACTGCGCAGGCTGGGATGATCGATGTCGATTTTCTTCGCACTGGAGTATTTTCGTAAATCCCGCACTCGGAAAGGTTTTGTCGCATTGAGCGCCGCATGCAAAATTGCCTCATCCAGGGTATCCATGCTAAGTGTGGCAGCCAGCTTCGGTGCTTCCCCGGCAAAGGCGTTGCGTGAAAAGTTTCCCTGTTGATCGAGCAAGGTCACAAAGACAAAACGCGCCTCAAGAGTCTGACGTGCAATTACTGCAACCTCTTGCACAGCAGCTTGTGGGTCGAGTAACGTCGTGAGTGAAATACCCGCCTGAATCAACTCTGTCAATCGCTGGCGGTAGCTCGATCGTTCCCAGGCGCGCATCAATTCCGATGCGACTCCCTCTGCAATTGCCGTGTCTGGACTGCTAAAGGCATACTTTTTTTCCGAGCAAATGCTAAGGATTCCTTTGATGTGTCCGTGCAGGAGAAGCGGGACATTGATCATGGAACGTGTTGTTTCACCAGCAAGGTGGATAAAGTCTGTATCCAGTTCCGTATCGTGGATCATTTGTGTTTTCTTGAGCCGGTGTGTCCGTCCGATCACACCACTGGTGGCGTTCTGCCGGTAGCCGGGCGGGATAATGCTTGTCATCCTTCCCGCAGAGGCGAGGACGACATATTCCTGCCCGCCACTTTCAGGAGTAAGGAGTGCCACAAAGGAACAGTCCATGGCGCGTTCCAGCGTGTTCACAGCGAGTTGTGCCGCGACGGGTGGATCCAGTTCTGCTTCCAGTTGCTGGCTTAACTCGTTGAGTAGAGTCAATTGTGTCGAACGATGTTTTTCGGCGCTTAGCTGGCGTGTCAGAGATTCGATTTGTTCCCGAAGAGCATGGATATTCGTATCCGCATCCAGCCCCAAATCTGTGGACGAATGACGATTGGACTCAGTGTGCACGGCGGGTTTTTCTTCTATCAGAATCGCGCGGAACAGCATACCGAACGTTGTTAATATAGTCACCAGGCTGGTGAGAAGAAAGCCAGTTTGCTGCTCGCGTGGTGCAAGGCCGTCCACCAGGAGGTAAACTCCGATGACAGTAAATGCCTGTGTCGCCATCATTATCAGCTTCGTCCGCCATTCCAACGGGTTTTTATCGAATTCTGTGCTGATGATGCCGGTGAATAAAACCATAGAGAAAACAAAAAGGATTGCTCCAGGTGTGAAGCTCGCCGGTGTACCAGCAAGAAAAGGTAAAAAGAACCCCCATATCGTTGGGGTGAGGAGAAGGCTTTGGGCTATGAGCGACAGTCCCCCGGTTGCAATCAGGACGAGCTTCGTATATGAAAACCGCGACATGTTATGCAAAAGGATAGCACAAAAAGGACTTTTTTTCTACCACCGATATCTTCATGACAGATCTGTGGCTGGTAGGTTACTTTCAGCTTTGAAAGTAATAAAATCAATATCTGATATAATTTTTTTGCACGAAAGGGGCAGTACACAGGGGAGTTGGCCCTTATCTTTAACGAAGAGAAGAAACGATGATGACCACATTTGTTACACTTGAACAAATCGATCAGGCTGCAGACGCCATCCGGGAACGGATCTCGACTCGCCCCCGTGTAGGAATGATTCTAGGCTCGGGCCTCAACAGCCTAGCTGATTCCGTTCAGCAGGCGGTGACGATCCCCTACCGGGAGCTGCCAAACTGGCCGATTTCCACGGTCCACGGTCACACCGGCCAGCTTGTCATCGGCGAGTTGGAAGGTCAATCGGTTTTTGTGATGCAGGGACGGATCCACTTCTACGAGGGGTACAGTATGTCTCAAATCACGCTGCCCGTGCGTGTGATGCTGCGCCTGGGGCTGGAAATGATGTTCGTCACAAACGCTGCGGGAGGGGTGAACCCTGATTTTGTACCGGGCGATATGATGTTGATCACCGATAATCTAAATCTAATCGGCATGATGGGTGCCAATCCATTGATGGGTCCAAATATCGATGAGTTGGGCCCGCGATTCCCGGATATGAGTCAGGCGTATGATCGCGAATTGATGGCACTAGCAAGGCAGGTTGCATCGAGCGAAGACCTCCCATTACGCGAAGGTGTGTATTGCGCGCTAAGCGGACCTTCTTTTGAAGGACCTGCCGACCTCCGCTTTCTGCGCATGGCAGGCGCGGATGCGGTCGGGATGTCCACCGTGCCGGAGGTCATCGTCGCCCGGCATGGCGGCATGCGGGTTTTAGGCTTATCAGGGATAAGCAATAAAGCCAACTTGGATGGTTCGACAATCACTACGCACGAGGAAGTCATCGAAGCGGGTACGATCATTACGCCCAAAGTGGAAAAGCTTATCCGTGGTGTGTTACGTTCCCTCTAAAGGATCCTGGGTATGGGTCCCGTCTATCGTACTCTGGCGAGCTATGAGCCGCTAATCTACATCGCGCTGGCTATCGGTGGACTCTTCGCTTTTCGACGGATGTGGCGCTCCTGGCGCGAATGGCGGGACTCTGTTTACGGACTGGAACGTGAATTTGCCTTGCGAAGATTAGGGCAGGCAACAGCAGCAGCTTTTCTGATCCTAGCTCTCGTATTTGTGGAATTTTTTATTGCAACATTCATCGCACCATCTTTGCCCGCCACCGATATCCTGGCAACCCCTACGCTTGATCTGCTCCTCACGCCCGCCGGGACGTTATCCCCCGAGCAAGCTACACAAGCTGCCCTTTCTCCAGTCACACAACCCGTACCTAGCGGGATGAGTGGCTGCGTGCCCGATCAGATTATGATTACAGCACCCGAACCGGGGGCTCCTGTTAGTGGTACCGTAGAAATCATGGGGACGGCAAATGCTCCGAATTTCGGCTTTTTTAAGTATGAGGTCGCCCCTATGGGTTCACAGAATTGGTCAACGATTTCAGCAGAACGTGAGCCGAAGATCAACGAAGTGCTGGGGCAGTGGAATACCACGTCACTCACGAACGGCGATTATTTTCTACGTTTGGTAATTACTGATAACGTCGGCGTGTCACTCGAGCCCTGTGTGATTGCGGTCCGCGTAGCAAATCAATAACCTGGAGGTAATGTGCCCCCTTTTGAAATCCGCCCTGCAAGTGTTAGTGACATTCCTCGCCTGACTGCCCTCGATCATTCCTGCCAGAGCGATTACGTCTGGCAGCTCGAGGTACGCCGTGAAGTGGGGCAGGTAGTTGCCGGATTCCGCGAGGTCCGGCTGCCGCGTTCCATCGAAGTTAAGTATCCGCGTGACCCTTCTGTGCTTTCGGAGGAATGGACGCGCCGGGATGTGGCGCTGACTGCATTGGATGAAGGCAATCCGATCGGTTACATCTTTGTGAAGGCAGAATATGCATCCGCGGTCGCTTGGGTCACGGACCTCGCAGTCTCACCCCTCCAGAGGCGCAAAGGTGCTGCCTCTGCTTTGCTTACAGCCGCCCAAACCTGGGCAGCAGAACGAAGTATCCGTCGTTTAATCCTTGAAACGCAGTCCAAGAACCAGGCTTACATTCGCCTTGCACAGAAATTCGGGTACGAGTTCTGCGGGTATAATGACCAATATTACCAGACGCAGGATGTGGCTTTATTTTTTGGCAGGACGATTAAGTAACCTTGGAAGGATGGCATGTTTAACGGTTGGTTAGATGGATTATTAGTGGGGCTCAAAACGATCAATAGCATTTTAACGGCTGGCATCGCTATTACGGCGTTTTCACTCTTTTTGTACGCTCTGTCGTTTAATTTGCGTGATCGGGTTGCTCGCTCCTTTGCCATCATTCTTTTATGTGTCGTTGTCGTTTTTACAACGGAAGCATTACAGAACAGATCTATTCCAAGCTGGGGAATCGAGCTGCTTCTGCGCTTGCAATGGGTTGGAATCATTTTTCTACCTCCCGCATATTTACATCTTTCTGATGCTGTGCTTGTGACAGCCGGCCGGCCCTCGCGTGGACGCCGGCGGCTCGCGGTGCGATTGATCTATGTGGTTTCGCTGGGGTTCTTACTGCTGCTGATCGGCGGAAGGCTCGTCGGCGCGCTGGTGCCAAACGGAGAACCTGCTCCTCATTTGCAGCGAACCCCGTGGACCGAGTTCTTTACCGTTTACTACATTGGGATCATGATCTGGGCGGGATATAACTTTTTGCGCGCCTTCGGGCGGATGCTCACACGTTCCGGTCAGCGCAGGATGCTGTATCTGATGGCGGGTGCAACGGCGCCGGCTCTTGGCTCGTATCCATATCTTTTATTTGGTTCCGAGCTTGCCGCGCGTTATCCACTGTTCTTCTGGAGTACTGCTGTCCTGATCAACATCCTTGTCGCGGTTTTGGTGATCGTGATGGCATATGCTGTCGCGTTCTTTGGCGTTTCGTGGCCCGACCGGATTGTCAAGAGCCGCCTGTTCAAATGGCTTTTGCGCGGACCAGTCACGGCTTCGCTTGCTCTGACGGTCATCACGCTTGTTCGCCGTGCGGGTATATACTTTCAGAATGAACCCTACTCTGCGTTTGTGCCTTTATCGATGGTGGTGACTGTGCTGTTATTTGAACATGCCATCACATTGTTCTCTCCGTTGTGGGAGCGCCTGCTTTTCTTCGGGCGTGATCGCGCAGAGCTTCAGTTATTGCAAAATATCGAGGAGCGGTTATTAACTCGGGGGGACTTACAGCAATTCTTGGAAACAGTCCTTGCTGCCGTACGCGATCATTTGCAATCGCCCTGCGCGTTTGTCGCAGCGCTGGATGGTACCGAACTGACATTAAGCGTGGTTGCAGGGAATCGAGCGTTGCTGGATCAGGAAAACCTTGATGAAGCCCTTCAAATGATTGATCATAAGGGTGAAAACGGCCGGCATGAATTTACATGGGGCGGTTTCTGGATTCTGCCTCTTCATCAGCGTCGAGGGAATGGTGATCGTGATGAAGTCCGTCCGTTACTCGGTCTATTGGGCGTGGCACGTAAATTGGACCACCCAATGGATAAAGATCAGCGCGAAGCAGTCTGGTTACTGGCAGATCGGGCGGCGCTTGCCCTCGAAGACCGGCATTTGCAACAGCGGGTGTTCCGCTCGTTGGAAGATCTACAGCCTCAGATCGATATGATCCAACAGATGCGCGCGGCTGGGCGCTACGATACCCGAGCCAGTTTTTTGACGGACCCTCTTCCTCACGAATCGGATCTGGCAGACTGGGTGAAAGATGCGCTCACCCATTATTGGGGTGGACCCAAGCTCACAAATAGCCCACTAATGAAGTTGAAGATCGTCCAAATGCTGGCGGAAGAATATGACGGCAATACTCCCAATGCTTTGCGCGCTCTGCTTCGCAAGGCGGTTGACCAGATCAAACCCGAAGGCGACCGAAGGTTTACAAGTGAGTGGATCCTTTACAACATCCTGGAAATGAAATTTATCGAGGGACGCAAAGTGCGCGAAGTGGCGGGAAGGCTGGCAATGTCTGAAGCGGATCTCTACCGCAAGCAGCGAGTTGCGGTGGAGGCGGTTGCGCGCGCGATCCTTGATATGGAGCAGAACGAAGTAGTACAGTAAGGAGAATTGCATGGACGCAAACCGCAACAACACAAAACGTAAGTATGAAAGCGCAATGCCCATCATCGACGAAGGCTGGTGGGAATCTGTGCTGGCGGAGGACCGCCAGTATCGGTCCCCGCGTCCCTCACAAGGATTGACTAAGCCCAAGGTCCTTCCTGAATCCAAGGCGGAAACTGTGCCTGTATCGGTATCCGCTGCAACAGACTGGGATACACTCAGGGAGCTGTTCTCGAAGGACCAGATCATTGCCATGAAGGTCACTGGTCATAACCGGGGTGGACTGCTGGTAGAAAATGGGCACCTCTCTGGATTCATCCCGTTTTCACATCTCATCGAACTGGCGGGCAGAGAACACGAATCAGATCGTCATGTCAGCCTGGAATCTTATGTCGGCAGGATGGTTAATGTAAAAGTGATCGAATGTGTACAGGAAGAAGAACGCGTCGTTTTTTCGGAGCGTGCCGCTCTGGCCGAACCAGGCAAACGAGGGGAACTTTTCAATAACCTTCAACCCGGCTCACGAGTGAAAGGCGTGGTCACTAACATTACAGACTTCGGTGTTTTCGTGGATCTCGGCGGTGTGGAGGGTCTGATTCACATCTCTGAGCTTTCGTGGGGACGGGTGTTGCATCCCAGCCAGATTGTTAAACTTGGTGAGGAAATCCAAGTGCAGGTGCTTGAGATCGCTCCGGAACGCTGCCGTGTTGCCCTGAGTTTAAAGCGTCTGAGGTCCAATCCCTGGGAACACGCGACAACCGATTTTCCAGTAGGCACCATTCATACCGCGGTGATTACGAGTGTCATGTCCTATGGAGCATTTGCCCGAATTGAAGCAGGTGTCGAAGGGTTGATCCATGGTTCAGAAATGACGCTCGCGCCGCACCAGTCGCCGCGTGAAATTCTCTCTGAGGGACAGGAGCTTAAAGTCCGAATTCTACATCTCGATGTGGCACATCAGCGCATGGGCTTAAGCCTCCTGTTACAAAATCCGTAATGACGAAACATACTGAATCACAAAACATTTACGAATCTGAGGTGAGCGGCGACTGGCTCGACCGTCTCGCAGGGTTCGATCAGCACTTTGGGCGTTTCGTTCGCGATACAGCCGGTGTGTTGCTGATCGCGGCAGCGCTCATGACCTTGCTTGCATTGCGCGGCTATACCCAAGGCATTCTGCTGACGCCGTGGGCAGATTGGCTCTTATTGTGGTTTGGTTGGGGAGCTTATCTTGTTGTGATCCTCATGGCATACGCTGGCTATGCCTTTCTACGACGAAGTAGCACTCCACTGCCCTGGGGACGTCTCTTTGCGCTCGAGATCGCTGCCTGTCTTACGTTAGGTCTCTTCGCTGCGATTCATGGGGATACCCTGCCGGATGCACAATCGGGGATTAATGGCGGGCGCATCGGCTGGGGGATGGTGACGCTTTTGTGGCGGTTCGGAAAAGTGCCTGGCACCCTTCTCATTCTCATTCCCTGGGTGTTTGCTTTGATGAGCGGGCTTAACGTGTGGGCGTGGATCGAGCGCGGCTTGCTAAAACTTGCAGGAGAGGCGCCACCTGCCGTGGAAACCGTCGTATCACAGCCAGAGGTGATGGTAGAGGAAGAACTGCCAGTTGAAGAGAAAAAGTCCAAGGAGCCGCGCAAGAAGTCGCCTCAGCTTCCTCCCGAGTTTCGGAAGTCCCTCCGGGTTGCAGAACATCAGGATAAGAAGCCTGCTGCGCCGCGGGAGCGGAATGAGCGATTGCCTTCCCTAAATATCCTGCTGGCAGATCAAAATACGCGCCCGGATGAACGAACTATCAATCAGACGGCAGGCATGATCGAAAAAACACTGGCTGAATTTGGGATTGTCGCGACGGTGATTGGTTTTCGCGTGGGTCCCACTGTTACACAGTTTGCCGTGCAGCCGGGTTTTATGAAGAGAGGCAACAGCACAACAGAAGAGGAAGCGCAGCAGATGAAGGTGCGCGTGGCGCAGATTTCCTCATTGCAAAAAGATCTGGCGTTGGCGCTCTCTGCCGAGCGGCTGCGTATTGAAGCCCCGGTGCCCGGCAAACCCTATGTGGGTATTGAAGTGCCAAACTCACACAGCTCGGTTGTAAGGATGCGCTCCATTCTGGAGACAGAAGCATTCCACAAGATCGGCACACCGCTGGCAATGGCACTCGGACGCGATGTCTCCGGGCAGCCCGTCGTTGCAGATCTGGCGCGGATGCCGCATCTTTTGATCGCGGGGGCAACAGGCTCTGGTAAATCAATCTGTATTACATCAATTGCAGCGTGTCTTGCGATGAATAATCCGCCGGAAGATCTACGGATGGTAATGATCGACTCGAAGATGGTTGAATTGCTGCGCTTCAACGGTCTTCCCCATCTATATGGAAAAGTGGAAACAAATGTAGAACGTATTCTCGGTGTGCTGCGCTGGGTGGTCGTGGAAATGGAACACCGTTACCGTCTGCTCGAAGCCTCACATTCCCGTGATCTTGAAACCTACAATCGCAAAATGGCGCGTAAAAAGGAAGGTGTGCCTCTCCCGCGGATTGTTGTGTTAATCGATGAGCTGGCTGATCTCATGATGTCCGCGCCCGATCAGACGGAACATAACCTCGTCCGGCTGGCGCAGATGGCGCGTGCTACCGGAATCCATTTGATTGTTGCTACGCAGCGTCCCTCCACAGATGTGGTGACGGGATTGATCAAGGCGAATTTCCCCGCGCGGCTGGCGTTTGCCGTTGCCTCCGGCGTGGATAGCCGCGTGATTCTTGACTATACTGGCGCCGAGAGTCTGCTGGGACGAGGGGATATGTTATTCCTCAACCCGGAAGTAGGGACACCGACTCGTGCGCAGGGTGTGATGATCACGGATATGGAGATCGAACGCTTGATCTCGCACTGGCAGAAGACGGCGGAGGCGTCGAACGAGGCGCCCTGGGAAAAGCTGCTTTCCGAGCCGGAAGAGAATGAAGATGAGGGTCTCATCGAAAAGGCAGTCTCGATCGTGCGGCAGAGTCAACGTGCCTCGGCGTCTCTTCTGCAACGCCGCCTGCGAATCGGTTATCCGCGTGCAGCTCGTCTGCTCGATCAGCTCGAAGAGAGGGGAGTCGTCGGTCCCTCGCAGGGTGGTGGTAAAGAGCGGGACGTCTTGCTCGGTCCGCTGGATGAAGACGAAGCAGAAAACGTATCCTAGACGGTGCCCTGTAATATTTAGACCTCGAACGCTTTTTGTTTTGCGGTTATCATTGCCAGCATGTATTCCTTAGAGGAGCAGACGGAGCAAACCGTCCACCATATGCCTATTAAAAAGACACTTACAGATTACCTGCGCCTGTGGTTCAAATGGTTTTTAGACCCACTTGGCGGATTTTTCAATCGCATCGGGTTAACTCCGAACGCCATGACAATGTTTGGGCTGGCGGGTAATTCTGTCGGCGCATATTACCTGGCGCGCGGAGAAATGCTCACCGGGG
This sequence comes from Anaerolineales bacterium, assembly GCA_025966435.1. GTDB lineage: Bacteria > Chloroflexota > Anaerolineae > Anaerolineales > Villigracilaceae > Defluviilinea. The sequence goes on from JAICRQ010000007.1 coordinate 15,557, forward strand.
GAATCTTAGTTTTGTTGATGACCCCTATCGACGCGTTGGATGGAACCATGGCGCGGCTGCGCGGTGAGTCAGGCGACTTCGGCGCATTCGTCGACTCTGTTACCGACCGGTATTCAGAGTTGATCATTTACGGCGGTCTTCTTTATCATTTCCTCCGTCTTGGCGAACCGATAGGCGGGTTGCTTGTTTTCGCTGCCGCAGCGGGTTCCGTCCTGGTCTCTTATGTCAAGGCACGCGCCGAGGGCTTGGGATACGAAGCAAAGGTTGGGTTGCTTACACGGGTAGAGCGCTATATTGTTCTCGCCCCAGCCCTGGTGTTCAATCAACTGTATATTGGTTTAGGGATTATTGCTATCTTTGCAAATATCACTGCCTTACAGCGCATTTGGTACGTCCGCGCTCAAGCACACCGAAAGATGAAGAGTCAGGAGGTATAGAATGCCCGAAGGATTTTCCATTGGTCCGCTTTTCGTACGTTTTTACGGCATCATCCTCATGCTGGGCGCGGTGGCGGGCGCCTGGCTGGCGACACGTGAAGCCAAACGCCGCGGTTATGAACCGGAGATCGTTTGGGACCTCCTCACCTATTTATTGATCGGCGGAATCATTGGGGCGCGCCTGTGGCATATTCTTACACCGCCGCCTTCTTCCGGGATTACAGCAGCGTGGTATCTAACTCATCCTCTGGATGCTCTCGCTGTATGGAAGGGTGGGCTGGGAATTCCGGGCGCGGTGATCGGGGGAATGATTGTCTTATATTTTTACACACGCAGGCACAATCTCAATTTTGCACAGTGGGCAGATATCTGTGCGCCGAGCATCGCCTTGGGGCAGGCAATTGGGCGCTGGGGAAATTTCTTCAATCAGGAACTTTATGGCGCGCCGACGAACCTTCCGTGGAAATTATATATCGATCCGGAGCACCGGTTGGCGGATTACCAAAGCGTGGAATACTACCATCCCTTATTCTTTTACGAGTCGCTCTGGAATTTGGGGAACATGTTCCTGCTTTTGTGGCTTTCCCGCCGGTTTGGGGATCGGCTGAAGAATGGCGATCTTTTCCTGATCTATCTGATCGTGTACCCCGTAGGACGTTTCCTGCTTGACTTTTTGAGACTAGACGCCTCGATGGTTGGTGGAATTAATATTAATCAAACATTCATGGCAGTAGTGGCTGTCCTTGCTGTGGCGGCATTGTTATGGCGGCATCGCCGGGATACCCGGCTCGCTCCCGCATAGGATTAAAGACAGGGACTAGTGTCTTATTGACCGAAGAACTGTCTATGCTATGCTATTCTGCGCGCATGACTGCGTTGCAGACAGGTGACAAATGATCGAAACGAACGATTTAAGTAAACAATTCAATGGTGACTTCTGGGCAGTGGACGGGGTGAATCTATGCGTTGAGCCCGGAAAGATTTTGGCTCTTCTGGGGCAGAATGGGGCGGGTAAGACGACGACAGTTCGTATGTTAAACGCTTTATTGAAGCCCACTCGCGGCTGGGCTCGCGTGGCGGGCTATGATGTGACCAAAAAACCGCAGGCGATCCGTGCCAATGTGGGGGTGCTCACCGAACAACATGGTCTCTATATGCGGATGACCGGTGAGGAATATCTCGAGTTCTTTGGAAAGGTCTACGGGCTGGATCCGCAGGCAAGAAAAAGGCGCAGCGATTACTTGCTGCAGTATTTCGGAATTGCGGAAGCAGCACAGCGTCGCTGCGGTGAATATTCAAAGGGGATGAAGCAGAAGCTTGCCCTGGCGCGCGCGCTGATTCATGACCCGTCTGTATTACTGCTTGATGAACCAACATCTGCTATGGATCCGGAGTCTTCGCGGCTTGTGCGCGATGAGATCGCCCGTCTGCAATCATCTCAACGGACCATCATTATTTGTACCCATAACCTGGCAGAGGCGGAGGCACTAGCAGACTCGATCGCGATCATCTACCGCGGCAAAATATTGCTAAACGGCACGCTGGACGAACTAAAACGGATTGTTTTAGGTCCGGTGGAATATGAGGCGAAATTCGCGCATGACTTCGACACGGGGGAGTTGAACCTGCCCCAGGGGGTTACGCTCGCGTCTCGGAGCGCCGATAGCATCCGGTTCCAGGTGGAAGCGCCGCAGGCAGTCAACCCACTGCTCGTGAAGGCTCTGGCCTCTCGCAATGCTCCACTGGTGTCGTTCCAGGAGGTCCCAAGAAGACTCGAGCAGGTTTATCTCAAGACCATGGCAGAAGCGCAAGGGGTGAGCTATGCAGCGTAATCTTTCATCTATCTGGATGGTGGCACAGCGCGAGTTCACAGATCAATTTCGCGATTGGCGCATTGTTGTGCCGATGTTCCTACTGGTTACGTTATTCCCATTTATTGCGGATGATACAACCCGCCAGGCTGTAAGCTTTATGAACAGGTTTGGGGGCGACCTGATTCTGGATAACCTCATTCCGTTCGTTGTGCTAGTGATTGGCTTTTTTCCCCTGTCGTTTACTCTGGTGGTTGCGCTCGAGTCTTTTGTCGGGGAAAAGGAGCGCGGCACAATCGAGCCGCTCTTGAGTTCACCGATCGAAGACAGGCATATGTACCTGGGGAAGCTGCTGGTTGGAATCACCACGCCGCTGGTTTTCAGCTTTGCTTCGATTGGGATTTACTTAATTCTGGTGTCTCGCCGTGAGGTGACATTCCCCAGTGCTTATATGCTCACGCTGATCTTCTTACTGACCTTTGCTCATGCCGTGTTGATGGTGAGTGCGGCGATTGTGATTTCTGTGCAGGCTACGACGATCCGCGCTGCGAATTTACTTGCTTCTTTTGTCGTGGTGCCCGTCGCGTTTCTCTTACAGGGTGAGACAATACTGATCTTCTGGGGGAATGAAGATGTGCTCTGGTTTGCAATTATCGGTGTTACATTACTGGCAAGCCTGCTGGTCCGTCTGGGTCTTTCGCATTTTCGCCGTGAGTATTTACTGGGTCGCGAGATTGATACCATCAATCTCAAATGGATCGGGCGAACCTTCAGCAGTCGCTTTAGGGGACGGGCGTTATCGATCTGGGATTGGTACCGCACGGAACTTCCTATCTCACTGAGAGAGTTACGCAAGCCTCTGTTGATCGTGGTGGGGCTGGGGCTTATTGCAGGGCTGGTAAGTTATTTCTGGGTCGTTACGAATGTCCCCACCTATCTTGAGCTTTCGCCTGAACGAGTCAGTGAATTTCGGACGTTTATTGCAGATAATTTGAACAACATAGATTCACTCGGTGAACGGCTCCCCGCACCGATTCTATTCCTTCATAACACGCGCACAACGGTTATATTCCTTTTGCTTGGGTTGATTTCTTTTGGCACCTTAGGGCTGACTCTCTTCATCGGCAACATTGCGTTGGTGGGAGGAGTGATGGGGGCAGCGTACCTGGTGGGATATTCCCCACTGCTGGCATTTGGTGCAGGGATCCTGCCTCATGGGATATTTGAATTGACGGCAATCTTCATTGCGACAGCTGCCGTGCTCAAAGTAGGTGCCCAACTGGTCACTCCACAACCCGATAAAGGCTTAGGAGAAATCCTATTGATTGCACTCGCCGATTGGCTCCGAGTATTCGTTGGCATCGTCGTTCCGTTTCTGGCAATCGCAGCTGTGATTGAGATTTATCTGACCCCCGTCTTGATTAAGCTTGCCTTCCCGTATTTGTAGCTATGAGGCTCCAATGCCAAAAGTCATTATTCTCGGTTCTTCAAATGCCGTGCCATCAATCAATCATGAAAATACACATCTTGTCATTGTGGGCGAAGAGCGCACCATCCTTGTGGATTGTGTGAGCAATCCGATTGTCCGGCTGGAACAGGCGGGCATCGACTTCAATAGCTTAACAGATATTGTCATTACACACTTCCATCCTGATCATGTTTCCGGAATGCCGCTTCTACTTATGGATATGTGGCTGCTCGGACGTACGAGGCCTCTGAACATCTATGGCTTGCATTACACTATGGATCGCCTCGAAGATCTAATGGGGTTTTATGGATGGGGAGAGTGGCCTGATTTCTTTTCTGTTGGCTTTTATCGTCTGCCGGAAGCGGAAATGGCATATGTGTTGGATTGTGAGGAGTTCAAGGTCCATTCTTCGCCGGTCCATCACATGATCCCGACCATCGGTTTGCGGGTGGAATGTAAAAATCCTGGCAAGATCCTGGCGTATTCGGGCGACACCGAGCCTTGCGAGCAAACGGTCCGGTTGGCTGAAGGAGCGGATATCCTGATTCACGAAGCAGCCGGCGCCTTCTACGGGCACTCTTCCGCCGAGCAGGCAGGTGAGATTGCCACAAAAGCAGAGGTAGGCAAGCTCTATCTGATTCATTACCCAACCGGGCGGTTCGCAAACGGAAATCTGTTGGAAGAAGCGGCGAAGAGCTATAAGGGTGAAGTGATCATCGCCCGAGACTTTATGACCATTGAATTATAAAACGCCCGTCACTTCGAGTGACGGGCGTTTTGTATAGACACTACCAGCCGTTGATATACGGCTCCCATTCCTGACAATCATTCAAATGTCTGCCAAAGATATAGAGGGCGCTCGCCGGGGGTTCCTTCGGGACGCGCAGGAGCCTCATATGGACTTCTTCCACCTTGCGCCCACCCTTGCGATGGTTGCAGTGCGGGCAGGCAGCCACAACGTTGGTCCAAATGTGTTGACCGCCCAAGTGTCGTGGGGTTACATGATCCACCGTAAGGTTGCCCTCCCGCTTTCCACAGTACTGGCAAGTATAATTGTCGCGGCGAAACACCTCACGGCGAGTCAATTTGACATGTGGACGCGGACGATGAACCTGGTTCTCCAGCCGGATCACTGAAGGACGTGGCAGCAATTGTTTCACCGTTCGAATGTGTCCGCGTCCGTTCACGACCATATCGGCTTTGCCCGCCAGAATCAAGCCCACAGCCCGTCGCGTGGTGCATACATTGATCGGTTCGAAATTTGCGTTGAGCACTAGCACCGGCTCATGCATTCTGCCTCCACAACAGGCACGATTATACTGCTGATTTTTTAGATTCGTAAAATCGCCCCAGAGTCATGTAATGAAATTGTCACCTGCTGGAATGAGGTAAGTTTCAGTCCATCGGGTTTTTGCAGGAGCACAAATGAAGGTCTTGATTGCAGGTGGATCGGGTTTTCTGGGTACATCGCTGAAGGGTTCTCTTGCAAAAGATGGACATGAGGTCTTTATCCTCACACGCCGCGTGTCCAAGGAACGGAATAAAATTCAATGGAATGGCAGGACAGCAGAGGGATGGGGGCACCTTGTGAACGATATGGATGCCGTTGTCAACCTGACGGGCTATGGACTGGAACATTGGCCGTGGACCAAACGTCAGAAACAGAAATTTGTGGACTCGCGGGTCCTTCCGGGACGCGCGCTGGCCTCTGCGATTCAACACGCGGAACGCCGCCCGCGCGTCTTCCTGCAGACATCCGGCGTCAATTTCTATGGCTTGCACGGCGAGGAACTCGCGGACGAATCGACTCCTCCAGGAAAGGATTTCCTAGCGCAGCTTACCGTCGGCGCGGAAGATGCGACGAAACCTGTCGAGGAATTCGGACTGCGCCGTGTCATCGTTCGGAATGCGGTCGTCCTGGCTCGAAACGGTGGATTGTTCCCATTGTTTACACTTGCACCGCGCCTCTTCTTTGGAGGGAAATTTGGCGAGGGCAGACAAGCTATGCCCTGGATTCACATCACCGATCATATAAATGCGATGCGGTTTTTGCTCGAAAACGAAAATGCTCACGGACCCTATAACTTGATTTCGCCGCAGCCCACATCGAATGCGGAGTTCATGCGAGCTGTCACCAGGGCATTACGCCGGCCCTACTGGTTTCACATTCCCAAATTCCTGCTGCGATTCGTCTTGGGTGAAATGAGTGTTCTCTTAACCGAAGGACGTTATTCGCAGCCAAAACGTTTGATAGAATTGGGCTTCCGGTTTCAATTCGGAACCTTGGATGAGGCGATGGAAAATCTACTCATCCGAACCATATCTGCTACGTCTGGCATGTAGCCCGACTCAATTCACATATGTATA
>JAICRQ010000232.1 GCA_025966435.1 Anaerolineales bacterium
CATAGAGCCAGACCAGCAGGCTGGCAGAGGTGGAACGATCCTGCCTGTGCGCAGTTGTTGCTGGCGATGAAGTCTGCGACGCTCTGGTCGCTCAGGGGCCGACCTAACGTCGCCTCATAGGTGAGCTCTGCCGGCGCCGCCTGTGCAATATCCACGGGGGAAGGGATACATGCAGTGACAAGAAACGCGAGCACTGCAAGGAAACTGAGGGGTTTGAATAACTTGTTCATTCTTTCTCCTTTTGAATTGGTTGATCTTGACCCTAGTTTACGGATGGCGCGTCGGCTTTCCGTCTCAAAAAGCGTCTCAAAATGCACTTCTTGCAGAAATCCGGGGAATTTCAGAGATATAATCCTCCGCTGGAGCGAAGGTAAGGCATGTCTGTGCGTTTAGCGTTGCATTTTTTGGGTTCCCCGCAAATTCAACTGGACGGCAAGTCTATTACTCTCGAGCGCCGCAAAGGGACGGCTCTGCTGGCATATCTTGCCGTGGAGCACGGACGTCATTCACGCGCCTCCCTGAGCGCCCTCCTCTGGCCCGATCTGGACCAATCCAGGGCTTATAAAAACCTGCGTCAAACTCTGTGGGATATCCAGCAGTCTATGGAGCAAGGCGGGATCACTGCAGATCGTGAATCGATCGGATTCAGCGATGATGCAGACATCCAACTGGACGTCTCGAAGTTTGAGTCGTGTCTCGACGAGGCCCGCCGTCAGAGTGATATTTCGCTTCGTGCTGCTCTTCTGGCTGATTCGGTTAAACTGTATCGCAACCACTTCCTGACCGGGTTCAGCCTGAAAGACGCCCACCCCTTCAACGATTGGGCATTCGCCAAATCGGAGGAACTTCGCCATCAGCTTGCGCGTGCCTTGCTCATGCTTTCAGACGATCTCTGCACACTTAGTCAGGCAGAACAAGCTATTCCCTACGCGCGGCGATTGATCACACTTGACCCGCTCGATGAGTCTTCTCACAGGCAATTGATGCAGGTCTATATGCAGGCGGGTCAGCACAGCGCCGCGTTGAAGCAGTATCAGGCTTGTGAGCAGCTTCTGCGCAAAGAACTTGGTGTTGACCCTCAGCCAGAGACACGCGAGCTGTATAAGAAGATTCGGAAACGGGATATCAAACCCGCTCAAGTGCAAAAACGAGCAGAATCGACTCCGCCGTCACATAACCTCCCGCTGCAGCTTAGCTCTTTCATTGGACGTGAAAAGGAGCAGAAAGCTATTGCAAAACTGATCGCGGCCAATCGCCTGGTTACGCTGATCGGCACAGGCGGCATCGGCAAGACCAGTTTGGCATTACAGGTCGGACACAAACTCTTGCCTGAGTATGCGGACGGTGTGTGGTTCGTCGCCCTGGATTCTCTTTCTGACCCAGCCCTGGTGCCGCAAACCGTTGCGGCGGTCTTCGACATTCGCGAACGGTCAGACAAGCCCATTCTTGAACTGCTGACACATTCCCTGAGCACAAAGAACGCCCTGTTGATTCTCGATAACTCCGAGCACCTGCTGGACGCCTGCGCGCAATTAATCACCGCTTTACTACAAGCCTGCCCGGGTTTGAAAATTCTTGCTACGAGCCGCGAACCGTTAGCCATGACAGGCGAAGCCACGTACCGCATCCCCTCTCTTTCCATTCCAGAAAAAAGGCAAGCCTCGCTTGAAAAACTGAGCGAATATGAAGCCGTCCGGATGTTTACCGAACGTGCCGCTCTGGTTCAATCGGCATTTCAATTAACGAAGGAAAACATTGAAGCTGTCTCGGCGATCTGCCGCAAAGTGGATGGGATCCCGTTGGCGATTGAGCTTGCTGCGGCACGTGTTAATATTCTGCAGGTGGATGAGATCCTGCAGCAGCTGGAAGAGTCGTTCCAGCTGCTGGCAAACCAAAGCCGGACGACTTCTCCCCGTCATCAAACCCTGCAAGCCTCTATGGACTGGAGCTGGGGGTTGCTCGATGAAACCGAGCGCGTCTTCCTGAGACAGCTCTCCATCTTTGCCGGCGGCTGGACTCTGGATGCGGCTCAAGCCGTCTGTGATGGGAATGTTCTGGAGTTGACCAGCGCGCTCGTAAAGAAGTCTCTTATTGTGGTGCAGCAAACAAGGCACGGAACAAGGTATCGCTTCCATGAAATCGTACGCCAGTACGCCTCTCAAAAATTAATGGAATCGGGAGATAAGAACAGACTCCACACCTGGCATTTGGGCTATTTCCTGAGTCTTGCAGAACAGGCAGAGCTGGGACTCCGCGGACCCTCCCTTGTGGACTGGATGGAACGTCTCAATGAGGAGCGAAATAACATCCGCATCGCCCTTCATTGGGCAGATCAAATCGATGTCGAAGCAGGCTTGTATCTATCGAGCAGATTGATGCAGTACTGGGAAAGCGCCAACCTGCCGGAAGGCAAGCGCTGGCTGGAGAATTTCATTCACAAGCCGGAATCAAAGGATTTTCCCCTCGCTCGCGCACATGCCTTGAGCACATATAGCTGGCTTTTAACCTGGCTCCAACAATTCGAAGAGGCCTATCCTGTGGCCGAAGAAAGCCTGGCTTTATTCCGTGCGGCAGGCGACCGGCAGGGCGAAGTGGATGTGCTTGTCTCGCTGGAAAATATGTTTCAGTTCAAGGATGATATAGCAACTGCGCTTGAGATCGGCAAACAGGCTGTCGCGCTGGCGGAGTCACTGGGAGATCGCTGGCGTCTGGCGAATGCCTTTCTGTATCTGGGCTGGAACTACCACGATCTTCCGCAGCGGTTCGTTTACTGGGAAAAGGCGATTGCTTTATACCGCGAAGTAGGCGATCAACTTACGCTGGCAAATTTGCTCGGTTTACACGGGCAATTCCTTGTCCTGCACGGAGATTTCGAACTGGGTGAGCAATGCGTGGAAGAGGCGTTGCGTTTATGGGAAGCCAACCGGCGCGCAAGTGTTTGGGACAGCCCGCGAATCACACAGAGCCTGATCGCATCGATGAAAGGGGATTATGAACAGGCGGAGGCTGTGTTGAGAGAGGTCATGGTCTACGCTCAGGAGCGGGGGAATTGGATGTCCCAGCTCTGGGTGCAGCTTCGTCTGGGACACGTCCTGTTGCGCGCGGGCAACCTGACGGAAGCACGTCAAATCCTGACGGAAACTGCCAAAAATTTCGCGAAAGATGATTACACTATCGCGGCGGTCTTCGCGCTGGAAGGTCTGGCGGAGCTGTTTTCCGTTGTGGGGAAGCCAGAACATGCCGCACGGCTGATTGGCTGTGCGGATCTCATCCGTGAAAAGATACAAGACCCACGGCCCGACTATGAGCAGGCGAATGTGGATAAAGTCATAGCCGCATGCCTTGCAAAGATGGGCGAAGCCGCGTTTGACGATGCGTACGAGGAAGGGCAGAAAATGACGCTGGGTGAGGCAGTCGCGTTCGTGGTCGGGACGACTACTCTCTCCTCCCCTTCGAATACATCGCAAACCCGATCGTCCCAAATGCCAGCCCTGCCACCGAGGCGCCCCACGAGAAAAAGTTCAAAATAAAAGTCGACTCAAGCATCTTGATGACCATCAGAAAGGGCAAAGCAATTCCTAAAAGCATCAGGGTCACGCCCAGGACCAGAAGCAAACGAGGGGAGTTCATCATCTTCATAGGCACTCTCATGGCACAGAAGGTGTGTTCTGGTGTTCATGCGGTTCGCCGTCATACAGCCAGCACGCCACAAAGTGATCAGGCTCCGGCTCGAAGTCCGGGGGAAATTTGACGTCACACAAACCCGGCATGAACTGCGGACAGCGTGGATGGAAGCGGCATCCCGTGGGTGGGTTGACCAGGCTGGGCGGTTCACCGGGTGGCACGTCCTTGAACGATTCGGCATTGCGCGCATCGGGGTCGGAGGTCGCGGCGAGCAGCGCGCGCGTGTAAGGGTGTAAGGGATTCTCGAGCAGGCGGCGCGTATCCGATTTTTCGATCAGGTTACCCGCATACATTACGAAGATACGGCGAGAAAAATATTTGACAGTGGAAAGATCGTGGGTGATGTAGATCACCGAAAGCCCGTGAGACTCCTGCAGGGCGCGCATCAGCTTCAGGATCTCCACGCGTACGGACGCGTCGAGCATTGAGACCGGTTCATCTGCCACGATGAGCTTGGGCTCGCGCAGCATGGCGCGAGCGATGACGATGCGCTGCTGCTGACCACCGCTCAACATGTGGGGGAACTTGGGCAGGAAATCCTCCACCGGGTGCAGCTTGACCTCACTCAACGCTCTATGAATACGAGTCAGTCGTTCCTCTTTACTTTTCATGCCACTGATAATGAGCGGCTCTTCCAGAATCTTTTGCACGTTCATGAAAGGCGGCAGAGCTCCGTATGGATCCTGCTGCACATACCCGATCTTGAAACGGTACTTGCGCAAGCCCTCCTGATTCAGCTCGGACAGATTTTCATCGTCAAACGTGACCTCTCCGGTCGTAGGAGTGTTCAACCCGAGGATCGTCTTCATGAGACTGGATTTGCCGCATCCCGACTCCCCGACCACGGCGATCGTTTCCCCCTCGTCGATCTTAAAGGTGACGCCGTCCACCGCCTTGACGTATCCCGCGTGGCCAAACCCCAACCTGCGCAGCTCATACCAGACGTGCAGATCATCGATCAAAAGCAGGGGCTCACTTTTTTTCTTGCCATTCTTGTTTGCTGCGGTATCAGTAGCCATTAGAACCTCTTTGAATTCATCCAGCATGGGATTTCTCCTTGTAAGCAATGACATTATCTTTTCTCGGTCGCCGAGCCAAAGCCTGTCTGCAATCCCTTTAAGCATTCCATCATGCCGAGATGACGACAGTCATGTGACAGGAACACAAGCAGGTTCAAACGGATTCCCTGAATCTTCTTTCTTAATTCTTCATCCATGTTCTCGAAGGTAGGATACTTTGCATCCAGGGTTTCGATAAAGCATTCGATGTCTTCATAGGAACGCCGCAGGTACCCCAGCAGTTCTTCCTTCTCCGGGATGGGGAGAGTCGCGGCAACTTCATCGCTCAAGCCGGTCCCGACGGTTTGATGCAGCCCTTGCGGAAAGCCCCATTTTCGGGCGAGGGATTCCTTTTCCCAGATCTCCTGGCTGTCTTCAAATTCAGTCACAACCTGCGGATAATGATGCAGGATGGCGGCTTTGAGATAATCTGATTCGCGCGCCAGATGCCAGAGATGGAAGCCGATAGAAGTGCTATACCCCTCGGGCTTCCAGTGCAACTGTTCACCACTCAGGTCATCGGCAAGGTTGAGAACAACCTTGTGGATCTCTTTGAAACTATGGAGCACATCGTAGAGAGCGTAGGTTGTCATACAGGCTCGGTTAAGAAGATGATTTGCGGAACCGCAATCCAACGAAGAAAAGAAGGAGGCTCATTACAAACCAGAGAATCATCAGGGACAACATGCCGCGATCGAAATCGGCTGCCCATTCCCAGGAAGCAAAACCAAAGGAGAGCCAGGATGTAACGGTCGCAATGAACCAGGCAATTCGAAGTAAGGTATCCATGGAACGCTCTATTTACTCGTACAACCAGCACTTGACTTTGCGCCCGTTTTTTCCGAACATCGGCGGTTCCTGGTCGCATTTATCGAAGCGGAACGGGCAACGCGCCTTGAAGCGACAACCGGTGGGCAGCTCGATCAGGCTGGGTGGCTGACCCGTGATGAACATCGGGTCTGAGTCGCTGCGCAGACGCGGGACACTTGCCATTAGCATTTGCGCGTACGGGTGTAGAGGGGCAGGGAAAAAGTCTCGGGCGTGTCCCACTTCCACGATCTGCCCAGCGTACATGATAGCAACTTCGTCTGCCAGCTCGCTGGATGTGGCAATGTCGTGCGTGATCAGGATGAACGAGGTGCCTAATTCCTGCTTGATGCGTTTGAGGACGTTCATGATGTTGGCTTGCGTGAGCAGGTCGAGAGCAGAGGTCGGTTCATCGAGAACAATCAGGCTGGGG